>CAYUPT010000827.1:0-1851 GCA_964446725.1 uncultured Bradymonadales bacterium
CCACCGGCATCCTCCAGGGCGTGGAGGTACGGAGCGATAATGGCGCGCTTCGTCTTCTGGTTTTCAGCCCTCTCGCGGGCCTTGTCCTCGTCGCCCCAGGAGATCGACTCCACGACCCGCCGGCCAATTCGGCGGTGGAGCTCTTCGGCGTCGGCATCGTCGTCGGGCTCTTCTCGCTTAAACCACCAGTGGTCGCCATCGTCGCGATAGGTCAGCCGAAACCAATTCTCTTCGTTTTGACCGATGTAGTAGGTATCCCCGCGGTGATCGGCGAGTATCTGGTTTTGCGTCGGGTCGTCGGCATCGATGATGTAGGGCTCGAGGGTGGGCTGGACAGCCTGGAAGACATCTTCCGGATTGTCGTATTCGTCGAGGGCTTCGGCAATCGCCGTCGCTACTTCGTCGGCGACCTCCTGGATTTCGACAAACCAGTCCTCGGGGTCCATTTCGAAAATATACGGTAGCTCCGTCATCTTAACCTGCTTCTCAGAAAGTAACGACTCGTCCCTGAAAGCCTCTCGCCGGTCGACCGATCGACGAAGCGGCATACTGTCCACCAATCTCACTACATTGAGGCTATTCGCCGCCCTAAGATAGCGTCAAGGAGACTGACCGCCCCCGGTTCAGATCCGATCGTCGACCTGGCGTACGGCATCGACCATAAGGTCCAGCGAGTCGTGGAGTGAATGGTCGTCGTCGACCTCCAGGAGCTCGACGTCGTAGTCGGTGCACATCTGGCGGCTGGACTCGATGGGCACCACATCGTCGCGGCCTCCGTGGATCACAATGGCATTGTCGGGCATCCGCTCGATCCTGTCGGCGGCATCGTCGGCAAAGGCCGGCGCCATCAACACATATCCCCCGAAGCGCTCCGGGTGGCGCGAATACAGCAGACCGGCCAGCAATCCGCCAAACGACGAGCCCACCACCACCAGGTCTTGAAGGTCCTTTGTGACCTCTTCTGCCGTCTCAACGCGATCCCAGATGTCCATGACGCCCTCAAAATCGGGAGCGACGACGTCAAATTCGTCGTCCAGTCGCCCGTACTTGGTGCCGTGGGGGCCTGACATCAGACCGTGAAAAAAGTGGATCGGTGTTGTGGTATTCATCGATGGCTCCCGTGAAGTTCTATGCCTGCTGTTCGCTATCGCGAGGACTGCATCTACGATAGCCGCTAGCGATGCCAACGCAAGCCAGACGACAGCGATGTCGCCATGGCACTGGCGATTCGAGCCTCGAACAACTACCATCGACAAATCCTGACGACCGCTCGCTTCCCGATTCTCGAACGCCCGCGAATACTGATGATTTCATGGCCCCCTTTTCATCGCCTACTACTCGCCCTCTCTACGCTGACCCTGGCGGTCGTTGCATTTTCCGCCGGTTGTGCCGATGACGTCGATACTGGACCGTCGGCCGGCGATGAATGCGATCCCGGCCAATCCTGGGATCCGATTCAGGGCTGTGTCGCCGACAGCAATGATCGGACTCCCGACGGCGGCAATGGCGATAATGGCGACGGCGGCAGCGACGACGACAACGATAACGACAATAACGTCAACGGCAGCGGCTATCAGCCCGACTGCGAAGGCCTGCAATGCAACCAGGTCTCCTGTAACCCCGGGGAGACGCCGGCGTCGATCAGCGGTACGGTGACCATCCCGTCGGGGAATCTTCCCCTGCCCGACGTCACCGTCTACGTCCCCGCCGATCTGCCCCTGGAGGCGCCGACCGAGGGCGCGTCCTGCGAGCAATGCGGTGATCAGCTCAGTGGAATTCCGCTCGTGGAGACCCAGACCGATCTAAGCGGCGAATTTTTTCTCGTCGACGTCCCGGTGGGCCAAAATATTC
>CAYUPT010000828.1:0-1848 GCA_964446725.1 uncultured Bradymonadales bacterium
CGCCTGAGCTCAATGAGGGCATCAACAAATGGGCGGAACAAAAGGCCCGACTGGCACCAATGCGGTCTGTGGCCTATTATGGCGCTGCGTTATTGAATTCAACGTTCTCGAGAGCAGATATGGGACGACATTACGCGGTGACGATCACGGCGGGCAATACCCGTGTCGAGCCCGAGATCCTGGTGGAGCGCCTCGCCGACCTCGTCGAGCGGGACGTCGATGAGCTTCGGTCTGTCATCGAAGGCGACACGGTGGTGTTGCAAGATGGCCTCAGCTATCGAGAAGCCACGGAGATTCAGCGGGAGTTGAGCCGGCGCAAGATTCCGTCGCAGGTAACATCCGAGGACCAACTCGAGGGCGACGAGCCGCGACTGGAGCCCGAGCCAGAGGAGCCCGAGCCAGAGGAGACCCCCGAAGTTCGCGACGAGCGCGGACGGGATGGGACACTCGACGGCGACGGGCCGGAGCGAGAAGAAACATCGCAATCGACGGAAGCCGCGCCATCGACCGACGCCGGCGGAACGTCGAGTCCGAAGGAAGACGACGGGGACATCGCCGGTCCCGCGGAATCCGACGACGCCGGCGCCTGGGCGGAGCTCTTTCCCGATCTGGCCGATGAACCATCGGAGCCCGTTGGCGAGGGCGGTGCTGCGGACGCAGGCTTCGAGGACGACGGGGTAGAAGAGGCCGATGGCGAAGTCGATTCCTCGCCGTCGGCGCCCGAGCCGCCGCAGGCGTTAGATGAGCTCTGGTCCTCCGGCGATGGCGGCGATGACGGGACGGATTCGATGGCCTCTGACGATGCCGCCGGTTCCACCAGGCCGGAGCCCGAACTCGATTCGCCGGAGCCCGGCGACCGAGATATCGAGAGCGACAGTGGCTTTGAGGCCAGCAAGATTCACCGCGCCTTTGCGGCCGGCGAAGACGAGCGACCGCCTCATGCCCCGGATGGCTACGATGATCGCCCGGAGCACGTCCCCCTTATTGCGGCCATTCTCAGTGTCATCGCCCCCGGCGCCGGACAGGTCTACAACGGTCGCCTCGACGAGGGGCGCCGACGCGGGGCGACCTTTTTCCTGCTGTATCCCTGGTACAAATCAATTCGAGAGGCCTGGACCTATGGCGAAGAGGTGCGGACCTACTACGCGCCGCGTCCCGAAAAGGGAAGTGGGCTCCAGGCGATGTGGTATGCCTTAAAGTGGTGGTTGGTCGTCGCCGTCTTGTTTATGGCGACCAGCTGGACGGTGTCGATCGTGCAGGATTATCTAGATGAGCAACAGGAGCGGCGGACGCAAATGACGCTCCAACAGCTGCGCTACAACGCCGATCAGACCGTCGGCAATGCGCTGTCGCGGGCCCGTACGGAGGCTGAAAATGCCGAGGTCGAGGTCGTCGACGACGTCGATGACGGCGAATACACCATGGACGACGATGAGCGGGCCCGACGGCTCTTTATCCTCGGCTATCACTACTGCAAGGGCGGTGAATTTCAATTGTGCGCCGAGATGATGGGCCGTGTGACGTCACTGGCACCGACGAATCGCGATGCATTCAGCATCCAGACCTGGGCGAATCTGCGAGCTCAGGGCGTCGGCGAGGGCCGCGAGATGCCCGACGTCGATGGTCAAGTCCCGACACTCGCCGATTTCGAGGTGCGACTGGCCGCCGAAGGACGGGAACTGGCCGATATTGACGAGCATTTCGGTCCCTGGTGGGAGGCCGAGGGACGGGAGGCCGTCGAGGAACGCGACGACGATGATGACGAGGACCGGCAAGAACCGGTAGAGGATGAACTCCTCGACGACGTGGATGGGAATGAGCCCTGAACAGAGGGCTCAGTGCCATTTA
>CAYUPT010000829.1:0-1848 GCA_964446725.1 uncultured Bradymonadales bacterium
CGAGATATAAGCCGTCGCACTGCGCTTGAACCCTGCACAATGATGGTAGGTTAAATGCGGTATTCATTGAAGGGATTCAAAGACGGGGATGTCATCTGTGCACTCCTCGAGCGCCTGATGGAGACGGCGGGCATCGACGCCGCTGCCGCCGATCGATGTCGGATTGTAACTCAGGCCGACGGGTCGAACCGGGGCCCCGACCGCCACCGGATGGCGGGTTCGAAGCTGGCTCCAGAGTCGGTTCGAGCAGTGAAAACTGGTCCAGTTGTGCACCACAATAGCAGGCCGGCCCCGGAGCTGAAGCAGCTCCTCGACGACCCGATCACTGACCAGGCCCGGAATGGCAATGACGCGCAATTCGCCCCGGGCATCGACGAGTTCGCCCAGGCCCAGAATCGCCGACGATACCGCCAGCGGTCGCCGATTGCCGTCGTCATCGACGACGACGGGCCGATCGATTTCGATGGCCTCGTCGATAACGCTTTGATGGTCGTCGCCTGCGCACCTCGGCAGGCGAAGTCGCTGCATCATTGCGTCGGTCTCGTCGACAACCTCTGTCAGACTGTCGCCGGCGACGGCGCCGGTGGCGACGACGATGTCGGTGGCCACGTCGGGATGAGCGCCGATACAGCGGCCGTAGGCACCGTCGATCCACACCGGCCCGCCGCCCAGTTGCTCGAGAGCGCGGACGGCACTGACGGCGTCGCTTCGCTGGCGCAGCCCGGCCAGCACCGCCGTTCCCTCGTCGACGACGCGGCACACAAAGACCTCGCCAAGCGGCGTCTCCAGTCCCAGAGAGCACACGTACTCGAAGCGCGCCGTCGATCGGTCCAGGGCCCGGCCGGCGCTGACGACCCACTGGTCGACATCGACGAAAATCGACGGCTTGTCGGTGCCCAGCAACGCATCTTCGGCCTCGCCGTCGACACCGATCGACATCAATCCCGGTGGCGCCAACCCCATCGCCCGGCGGACGCCGAGCAGGGAATTGAGTGTCGTCGTCTTCCCGCAATTTTTCGCCACACCGACCACCGACAGGCGACGTCGCTGTGCAATCTGTTGGAGTTCGCTATTCATCGCTCGATATCGTCGCCCACACCGCCGCTGGCGTCCAGCCCCGTCGGCCGATGTTGGGCTTTCGATGACGCTTGTGGTGCTTAGCTTCCGTCAGTACTCGCAGGCATGGCACGCGCCCCGTCACCCAAGAGGTGGACCGTGGAACGGATGCAAGACGAAGTGTCTCAATTCGCCAGACAACGGATGGGCCATGGACTTCAGATCATTCGCGTCGAAGACGGATTGATCTTCGAACACCGCAACGCATCGCACTTTCTGGCCGAAATCGATCTTCGAGCCACCAAGATCACGGTACCGGTCACCGCCGAATTTCGCGACCACCCCGAATACGACGAAGACGAGTTGGTCGAGCGCGGACTGGAGGCCATCGCCCCCAGTCTCGAAAAATACCGGCAGCGCGGCTACGAGGTTCGCGAAACCGAATTCCAGCCGGCCTACAATGCTCCGGTCCACGGCGAGGCCGATGTCCCGATCTTCATCGCCTTCGTGGAGCGGCATCTGGAGGGCAAAGAGGAATTGCTCGATGAATTGCCCTGGCTGCTCGAACAGCTTCCCACCAAATAAGAAGCTAAGCAGTCTCGTGGGGTGTAGTTTGCATATTGGAGCCGATGTCATCCGTCGGGCTCGGGGACGAACGCCGGTGAGATACCGGGGCTGACATCTGGGACGCCCTCCACCCGACCACACGCCATCAAAACCTCTCGATGACAGTCGGTCTCCGTCGCTTCGCTCCTCGTCCGACCTTGGGATGTCATCGGCTCCAACACCTTC
>CAYUPT010000830.1:0-1840 GCA_964446725.1 uncultured Bradymonadales bacterium
GCGCCGCGGGTACCAAGACCGGTGACCTCGTGGCTCCACCGGACGTCGATGTCGACAGCGATATCGACGGCGGCGACGACTTGCTTCCCGAGCCGTCCGGTGACCCCGTCGATGAACCCGTTGCCCAGCCCGACGACGCCGATGGTGATGAGCAAGATACAGGCATGCCGCCGATGTTCGACGGCGACGAGGATGGCACCGATGACGGCGGTGCCGAACCGGGGGGCATGCCGCCGATGTTCGACGAGCCCGACGAGGGAATGGCGACGGGCTCCAGCGTGCCGGGAATCATTATCGGAACCGAATTGGCGACATCTCTTCGCGTCAGTCTGGGCGACGAAGTCAATGTCGTGACGCCTCAGGGCCAGATGGGCCCTACGGGACCACTGCCGCGGAGCAGACCGTTTCGCGTCGTCGGCATATTTTACAGCGGAATGTACGAATACGACGCCAATCACGGCTACATTGCGTTTGAAGATGCAGAACGGCTCCTCGACCAGCGCGGGGCGACAGGCGTCGAGGTTCGGGCCGACGATGTCGACGATGCCGTCGATATCGCCGACGAGATCCGCGAGGTCATGAGCCCCGACCTGGCGGTACTGGACTGGCAGGAGCTCAATAGCAGTCTGTTCTTTGCATTGCGCCTGGAGCGGGTGGCGATGTTTGTGGTGCTGACGTTTATCATTCTTGTCGCCAGCTTCAGCATTGTCGCCATGCTGATCATGATCGTCATCGAAAAGGCACGTGAAATTGCGATCCTCAAGTCGATGGGCACGACCAACGGCGGGATCATGCGCATCTTCATCTATCAGGGCGTGGTCATCGGTACTCTGGGAGCGATTCTGGGGCTGGGGGCCGGGCTCGGTATCTGCTACGTACTTGCAACTTACGGACTACCGCTCGATTCGGAAGTCTACTACATCTCGACGCTGCCGGTAGAGGTCAACCCGGTGGAGGTGGGGGCGGTCGTCCTCAGTGCCATCGTCATCAGTTTTCTGGCCACGTTGTACCCATCCTATAAGGCAGCACGACTCAATCCGGTCAAAGGTCTTCGTTATGACTGATTCCGAAACGCCACTTATCGACATTCAGGGACTGACGAAGCAGTTTGAGCACCGAGGCGAGATGTTGACGGTGCTCGAGGACCTGGATTTCCGGGTCTTCGCCGGTGATCGGGTCGTGATCATGGGGCCCAGCGGTGCCGGCAAGAGCACGCTGTTGCAATTGATGGGAACCCTCGATTCGCCGTCGAAGGGCAAGATGTACTTTGACGGCGAAGACATCTTTGAGCGGTCATCGAAGGGATTGGCGAAGTTTCGCAACGATCAGATCGGATTCGTCTTCCAATTTCACCATCTGCTGCCGGAATTTACGGCGCTGGAAAATGTGATGATGCCCGGGCTGATTGGGCGGATGCCGCGCGGAGAGGCCGAGGAACGGGCGAGAACGCTTTTGGGTGACGTCGGCCTCAGCGGTCGGGTTCATCACCAGCCGGGAGAATTGTCGGGCGGCGAGCAACAGCGGGTCGCCGTGGCGCGAGCGCTCTTCAAGAAGCCGCGTCTATTGCTGGCCGATGAGCCCACCGGGAACCTTGACCTCAAGACCGGGGCTGGGATACACGCGATTTTGCGCGAATTGAACGAAAAGACGGGCGTGACCGTCGTCGTCGTCACCCACGACCCCCGTCTGGCGGAGACACTTCCGATTCGTGTGCTCGTCGACCGGGGCCGTCTGATTCCACAGGAGGCCGGCGACTCGAGACTCGAGGGGCGAATCCCGGAGCACTTGATGGATGCTCAGCCCGAAGAGGCCGGTCAGCGGCGCCTGGTCGATGCCGTCT
>CAYUPT010000831.1:0-1839 GCA_964446725.1 uncultured Bradymonadales bacterium
AAAAATGCCACGGCCGCCGGCCACAGTCGCCAGTCAATCGACGCCGCCATCATCGCCAGCCCAAACGCCAGTAACCCCTGCTCCAGCGCAATACATCCACCGGGGTCCAATCCCAAGATATAGCCCAGGATTCGCATCGTCAGACAGCCGCCGAGAATGATGAAAATAGAGATGACGATCCGAGTATTGATCGCATTTTGGAAGAGCCTCTCTCGCATCACCCCGACGACGACGGCGGAACCGACGGTGATGACCCCAAATTGAATGAAGTAATCCTGGAAAGTCAGCGTCGCGATCCCCTGTTCGATGAGCCAGTGATTCACAAACGGAACGCCGCCAAAGAGAAACCCCAAAAAGACACACATCACACTTCGATATCGACTGCCCATCGAGATGTCGACATCGCGGCTGATCTGTTTGTTGCGCTCAATTTCTCGAGCCTCTTCGGCCAATTCACGGCGAAGTTGTTCCAGTCGCTGTTGGAAGGACTCGAATTGTTCGGACGATTCGTCGAGTTCGTCGAGAAGTACGGACGCCGACTTCGCGTCGCGATGCCGAAGTTCAATATCGATCATCACTTCCCGGGCCCGCCGCAGCCCCTGTCGGGCCTCCTCGTTGCCCTCCCAGATCGTCATCGCCTGCTCGAAACCAAAGCGACATTCGGAGAATAGCCGGTAGGCCTCGGTGACCACCGACTCCTCGTCGACGGACTCCTCGAGTCGTCGCTGGGTATCGATATCGATAACCGTTTCTGCTTTCGATTCCAGCGTCTCAAGGCGATTTGTAGCCTCGTCGGATAGCCGCCGCGACTCGCGGTGCTGCTGGTACTCGAGAATCGCTCGCCGAAACGTCTCCACATCGTCGTAGCGCCCGTCGGGATCGACATGGGTGGCGCGATTGCAGATATGGCCCAATTCGTCGGGAACGCCGTCGCCGTAGTCGACGGGATCGGACTTATAGGCCTTGATAAGCGTCGCCATAACAGTCGGCGCCACGTGACGAGCCTCACCGGTGATGATGCGGTGTAATACGGCGCCGAGCAGGTAGACGTCGGTCCGCTCGCCGACCTTTGCTCCAGCCCCTTCCGCCAATTCCGGAGCGATAAAGGCCGGAGTACCACTGACCTCGTCGATATCGCGCGCCTTCGGCAGTCTTCCCGACCCATCACCGTCGACGCTCACCGCAATGCCCCAATCGAGCAAATAGACCTCGCCGTAGTCACCGAGCATGACGTTTTCCGGCTTCAGATCGCAGTGGATGATGCCCTTGCTGTGGGCAAATTGCAGCGCGTTACAGACCTGAAGCAAAATGTTGAGATGATCTTCTAAGACCCCGCCGCCTCCGCGAAACGAATCGGGCATTAACTCCTCATTGCCCATCGCCTCCCGCCAACTGACCCCCTCGACGCGCTTCATCACCAGCATTGGCGCATTATTTTCGTCCACTCCCAGGGCGTGAATTGGCACAATATTGGGGTGTTCGAGCATCCCGGTAATCCAGGACTCCCGAAGCAGATCGTGAGTCGACTTCTCGTCGAGCTGCTCCGGCAACACCGTTTTAATGGCCACGTCTCGCCACAGCGATGTCTGGCGGGCCAGTCGCACCAGTCCCATCCCGCCTTCGCCCAGTGTTTTTTGAATCTCGAACTCATTGACCTCCCGGTCGGCATCGATACGCGGCAGAGCCCCGATAGTGGTTTGGCGCTCAAAGGTCTCGATCGGCGGGCGCTGCACGATCGTCTGTCCCGGCTTCTCCGGGGTGACCTGTCCCTTTTTGTTGACGACGGTTTTCCACCGGTTGACCAGTTGATCGCTCACTTTCCGGGTCTGATTTCGACCG
>CAYUPT010000832.1:0-1830 GCA_964446725.1 uncultured Bradymonadales bacterium
AAAAGCCGTGTCGATGGTTTGCATGGTGCGCTCCCCGGAGCCACTGTCACGGACGCAAATTGATGTGAACGCAGACTTCCACGCACAGGATTCGAAATTCAGCGCCGCCGCCCCGGTCCTCCCGATCGTGGCCTGTACGACGGCGGCCGAAGGTCAACGCAGGAGTTCAAAAATGAAAGAAGAAATCCATCCCGAATACAATCCGGTCGTCTTCGTCGACGGTGAGCACGAAATCGTCACCCGCTCGACGATGACTTCCGAGACGACCCGCGAGATCGATGGCGTCGAACACTACGTCGTCCATGTCGACATCAGTGCCTTTACCCACCCCTTTTATACGGGCAAGCAAAAGCTGATGGATACCGAAGGACGGGTCGACCGCTTCCTCAAGCGCTACAATCTGTCGCGCGACGACGAAGAGATCGGCGAGGAGCCGCCGGAAGAAGAACAACCGGACCAGGAAGAACTCGCCGACGCCGTCGACGAAGACTCCACCGACGAGACCGACGACGAATCGAGCGACGACGACGAATCGAGCGACGACGACAAATAACCGTCGCCGACAACCGAGGCCGGCCCCGCGCCGCCCTGCGGTTGTCGGACGCTCGTTACGCGGAACACTCTTCCCTGCTGGCGGCGTCGCAACCGGGTACCAACTGCCCGGGCGCCGTCGCAGCCGGGAATAGTCGACACCGCAAACACGCTTTTTCGTTACGCAACTGTCGTCGCCTTACCGACGGGGTTTCGCGCATCGAACCCCCGCCGCTGAGACCGCCGGTTGCCACCTAAATAGTAGCCTCAACCGAGACGTTTCCGCTTGAATACTGTTTCCCATATATCACGACATCGCGGCTGTAGTGGCCGTCATTCGTCGCGACGGGACGGTCGATCTGACTCGCCGCCGAATCGAATTGTCGCCACTGCGATCGGCAGCGGCCCTGACGGGACGTCCGCTCGCAGTGCTTCCAACAGATCCGGGGGGTCTCCAAGACCTGCCGATGCGGTGTGGAATCAGTGTGCTGCGGAAACGACTCCTACCTCCAGGAGCATTCGCTATGACATTTGCAGAAGCCGCTATTGAAGTTCTATTCCGCGCCGAACGTCCGCTGCACTACAAAAAAATCACAGAAGCGGCCATTCAGGAAGACCTCCTGTCGCACGTCGGGCGCACTCCGGCCGACACCATGGAACAACGGCTGACCAAAGAGGCGAAAAAAGCCAAAGAACCGCCCGTCGAAAGTATCCGGCCCGGCGTCTTCAAACTCAGCGACAACTACGAACAGAAGCTCAAAAGCAACGGCAAAGAACGCCTGCCACTGGGTAAAAAAGAGACCAATAAGTCTCAGGCCAACGGGTCGGCCAACTCGCGCGGAAAACAAACAAAGAACGGCCGCGACCGCTCAAAAAACGGCAAAAAGCGGCGCCGACGACGGCGCTCCAAAAGCAAGAACAAAAACAAGAGCCGCAGCAAAAGCCGCGGCGGCAATAAAAAGAACGGCAAGCAAAACAACCGGAAAAGTCGCTCCGGCAACAAGAGCAACAAGAAGAATAACCGCCGAAAAAAGAAGCGACGCAACGACCGCAAAAAGCGCAAAAAGCGCAAATCGGGCAACAAGAAAAGCCGGAATAAATCCAAGAAGAGCAGCGCCAACAAGCGCAAGCCCTCCAAACCGGCCCGTCACCTCGACGAGGGACCGGTGCGCATGGACGCCATCGCCGAAGCGGCCCATACGGTGCTGGAAGACAACGACCGCCGGCCGATGAAAATCGACGATCTCGCCGACGAGATCTTCGATCGCAAACTGGTCCGATTCCACACCCACGATGCGC
>CAYUPT010000833.1:0-1824 GCA_964446725.1 uncultured Bradymonadales bacterium
TATCGACTACGAGATGTTCTGCGACGTCGGATAACCACCGAAGAATCAGTCCACCCCGGCCCCGGCGAGGAGTCGCCGGGGCCCAATTTCCCATTCCATTCAATACTACGCCGCTTACAGAGCGACCAGAAGTACGGAGACGGCGGCCGGGACCACCACCAGTACAGTTCGAATTACCGTTCAGCCCTCGTAGTTCTATTGGGAACGGGGTGTTTGGTGCGCCTCCGGCCTCGGTGGCTTGACGCCTCCGGCGTCTATGCGCTTTTGGCTACGCCCGTCATGTCCTCGCAATATGTGGGTCCACTGCAACCCCCATTACGCCGCAGGCGTAATGCCGGCGCGGCCGCCGGCGCTCCCTTCATTTTTCCGTCCGTTTTTGAAGCCGTCGGCGTATATCAACGGTGAAATCCGACGCTACCGCTTCTCCCACGACCCCGCTCCGCCACATCAACCGGCCTTGAGATGCACCAGAAGCGCCGACACGGCGGCCGGTGTCACGCCATTGATGCGGGAGGCCTGGCCGACGCTCTCCGGTCGAACGTGATCTAGTTTTTCGACGACCTCGTTCGACAGCCCGTGGATCTCTTCGTAGTCGATGGCCTCGGGAATGCGCTTGGCCTCCATCTCCCGGTGTTTTTCGACTTTTTCACGCTGGCGCTCGATGTATCCCTCGTACTGGATCTGAATCTCGACGGCCTCCGCCGCCTCGTCGCTCAGATCGCTGAGATCGGCGTCCGGGCAGACGTATTCGATGAGCGGTTTCAGTGTGTGGACATCCACGTCGGGTCGACGGAGCAGCTTTTCTAAGGTCGCCCCGTTTCCGAGCCCACCGATGCCGGCGGCCTCGGCGACCTCTTCGTTTTCATTTGACGAGCCGACCATGGTGTCCGCAAAGAAATCGCGGGCCTCCTTGATGGCCTCACGTTTTTGGCGAAACTTCTCGTAGTGCTCATCGGATAACAGCCCCAGGTCGTAGCCGCGCTGCGACAGTCGCCAGTCGGCGTTGTCCTCGCGCAACAACAGTCGATACTCGGCGCGGCTGGTGAACATCCGATAGGGCTCGTCGACGCCGCTTGTAACGAGATCGTCGACGAGAACGCCGATGTAGGCCTCGTCGCGACCGAGGATAAACGGCTCCTCGTCGTTGATCCGGGTTGAGGCGTTGATGCCGGCCACAAGCCCCTGTGCGGCGGCCTCTTCGTAGCCCGAGGTTCCGTTGATTTGACCGGCCAAAAAGAGTCCATCCACGCCGCGAAGCGACAATCGGTGGTCGAGCTGGACGGGATTGACGAAGTCGTATTCGACGGCGTAGCCGGGACGCATAATTTCCGCATCTTCCAGGCCGGGAATGGTCTCCAGAAATTGGAGCTGCACGTCCAGCGGAAGACTGGTCGACAAGCCGTTGGGATAAATTTCGACAGTATCAAGGCCCTGTGGCTCCAGAAAGACCTGATGGCGGTCCTTGTCGGCGAAGCGCACGACCTTGTCCTCCAGACTCGGGCAGTAGCGGGGACCGATGCCCTCGATCTCGCCGCTAAACATCGGCGATCGATCCGTGGCCTGGCGGATGACGTCGTGAGTATCCTCGTTGGTGTAGGTGATAAAGCAGTCGACCTGCTTCATCATCGGCGGCTCGTGGTAGAAGCTAAAGCGCCGCGGCGGGTCGTCGCAGGGCTGGCGCTCGAGGCGATCCCAGTCGATGGTCCGGGCATCGAGCCTGGGACAGGTCCCAGTTTTAAGACGCCCCATCTCCAGGTTGAGATCATTGAGGGTCTCGGCGAGACCGTAGGAGGCCTCGTCGCCGGCGCGGCCGGCCTCGAAATT
>CAYUPT010000834.1:0-1817 GCA_964446725.1 uncultured Bradymonadales bacterium
TCCGTGCTTCCGCGCTTCCGCGCTTCCGCGCTCAGCGTCTCCACGCTTCCGCGACTCCGCGACTCGTCTATTCGCCCTTGTTCTCGTCGGCCATCTCGTCGAGGGCCTCGTCGTCGAGTTCATCGAACATTTTATCCTGCTTTTTGTACTGCATGTAGGCCACGATGGCGCCCACCCCCAGAAGCAGGGGAACGCCGACGAACATCATGATAAAGAATGCCTGTCCCAGGAAGTCTTCCATGCCCTACTCCTCGTGATCGATGTTCCGTTAAGTTTAACGTACCAATCAAGACAGCTCGGCATCGGCGCACTGCGCCGGATGGCACGAAAAGCACTGTACACCATAAGAACTCGACGCCGCGAGACAACAAAACCTGTCGAATACGATCGCCATCGAGCGTCGACCGACCTCGACAGGCGATCCCCGCCGCAGTGTTCGCCCGTCGTGCCACGGGCCACCGTGTTGCAATAAAGACATTGTAGCACAGAACCGGCCGCCGGACTACCAATGGCAAACCCGGGCTCCGGCAAGCCCCCGTTATTTCTCCGGCTTTTCTTCTTCATCGGTGGTCTGCGTCTCTCCATCGGTCTCCGGAGGCGCCCCGACCGACTCCGAATCCTCCTCCGTCTCCTCCGCCGATTTGTCGGGACGGGAATCGCCGCCGGCTCCTTGCTCGCCCGTTGCAGTGGGGTCTTTCCGGTCGTCTCCGTCCGTCTCCTGCTGTTGGGCCCGGGCATCGCTTCGCAAAAATGCGACCAGTGCCATCGTCAAAATCACAGCCGGGACGACCACCGACAAAATCACCATGATCACATCGTCCATTGGTCTCGTCCTCCGCACTTCTTGTGTAATTCCGCAGCGTTGTGATTTCGCAACGCCGGCCTCGACATCTACGACTGCTCTTCGAAGACGACCAACTCCCAGATGGCGCGCAGCTCGGCGTCTCCCTCGTCGGATTCCATCAACGTCGCCAGCCGGGCCGCCACCTCCGCGCGCACCGGACCGGGGAGCGCTCGCTCTCGAAGTGACGATTCCAGCGCCCGCCCCATCGGCGAATGCCGCTCTCCCGTCGGCGATGATCCCGGCGTCGCCGGCGCATCTCCACCGGCGCCCCCGGATGCCGCCATTCCACCGCTGTCGGCCGGTGTCGCTATTCCACCGCCATCGACCGGTGCCGCTGTTGTCGCCGCCGGCTCCTCTCCGCGAGCCCGGGCCTCCAATACCTCCAGCGGATTGCCCTCCGGCCGCCGATAGGGTTCTGCGGCGGGAATCCAGTGCGCGCGCTCGATGCGATCTCTGAGTTTTCGCAGCGCTTCCCCACCGGCGCCCTCCTCCTGGTGCTTGGCCCGATCGATGAGCGCCTCCAGCACCTCCAGCGGATCGTCGTAGGGCGGCACCTCGACGGTGGCCGCCTGCGGCGACTTCGCCTGCTCGACAAGTCGCGTCAGTGCCTCCATCGGTTCGTCGGCGTCGTCGACCATCTCTGCGATGTTCTCCCGACTCAGTTTCGTCATCATTGACCCTTCGATACGTCGCTATCTTGCACTGTCACCGACATCCGCCGTCGCAGTCTACGGTCCGTTTGGCAAGCGACAAGAAGGAATCGTCTTCCGGCGACCACCGCGATCTCGATTTTTTCGAATAAACCCATTGACAGCCCGCCCGATCCGTCGTACACACCCGGAATGTCGACGCGGCCTTTCGCGTTGCATACAACAACAGCACCACCTGCGGAAGTGGCGGAATTGGTAGACGCGCTAGCTTCAGGTGCTAGTGACCTTAAATGGTCGTGGGAGTTCGAGTCTCCCCTTCCGCA
>CAYUPT010000835.1:0-1811 GCA_964446725.1 uncultured Bradymonadales bacterium
ACGGCGAAGAGTGCGATCCCGTCGAAGCTTGCGCCGACTACTGCTACGAGAAGAGCGGGCGTTGCCTGGAAGAAAATTGTGGTACGACCACCACCCCGAAAGGAGATTTCACTCCCGAAGAACTCGCCGAATTTGAGGTCGAACGATGTGAGGAAGGCTTTGAAGACGATGACCTGTCTATCGCCGGATGCCTCGACAGTGCGCAACTCAGCGACGCTGCCTGCCAAGAAGTCGAAGACGAAGCGGAAGAATATGCCGAACAAGAGTGCGATGGTGATGAACAGCTCAGTCGTCAGTGCGGTGGTCAGCTGTACGCGAATTTCCTGAGCATCGGTCCTGACGTCCATGATGCCTGTGATTGTGTCCCTGCCAATTCCGCCGGCGAATGCACCACCGATAGCGACTGTGACGAATATGGTCGTGGCGAGTGTCTCGACGGTTTCTGCGCCGCATGGTGTGAAGACTGGGGCGGAGAGTTTGGATTGAGACTCCTTCCGGATCCGACGTGTGCGGAATCGAACGGATTCTGTCTCCAGGCCACTCAGGGCGGGGAACGACTCTGCTATCAGGGTTGTGACAGCACTGAGACCTGCCCGCAGGACGATCAGGCGTGTCGTATCGTCCCACTCGACAGCGAAGAACCGTCGGCCTTCGGTCAGTGTGAACCGGCCAGCGAAGAGACCAACACCTGCAACTCGGAAATTGAGTGTGAAGATGATGAGCTCTGCCGAGAGGGTAATTGCATGCCCTCTTGCGATGAAGATGAGGATTGCGACGTCGGTCCTTGCGGCGATGATGATTTCTGTGAAATCAATTACATCGATCTCGTCAGTGAATGACGAACGACCGATGGGTGATTTCATCGAGACCCAGACAGACCGTACGCGGACACTGTAGCGTGTCCTCAGCGTAGGTAAGTCTGAAAGAACCGGCCCCGATCTTCGGGGCCGGTTTTTTTTGGTTCTAGGCACCGAATTCAAATTAATACGCAAGATCTCGCCAAAATCGTCGACAATAGATCCAGGGGCCCAGATGGTGCGTCCGTGTGGCAATGGTGCTCGAAGATGAGGATTGTCGATGGTGGGACAACAGGTCAGTGCGTGGCTCAATCGCTACAGTGATATCATTTTGGCGGTACTGGTCATCGGCATCATCGGGATGATGATCGTGCCGCTGCCGACGCTTCTGCTCGATATTTTGCTGACGCTCAATATCACGCTGGCCGTCACATTGCTGATGGTCAGCCTCTATATCCCGAGTGCGCTCAAAATCGCGGCGTTCCCGTCGATTTTGTTGATCACGACGTTATTCGGATTGGCGTTGAACATCTCGTCGACGCGCCTGATTTTATTGCAGGCCGATGCCGGCGAGGTCATCGACTCCTTCGGCCACTTCGTCGTCCAGGGCAACTACATCGTGGGCGCCGTGATATTTTTGATTTTGACGCTGATCCAATTTCTGGTGATCGCCAAGGGAGCAGAGCGGGTCTCGGAGGTGGCGGCGCGATTTACGCTGGATGCCCTGCCCGGAAAGCAGATGTCGATTGACGCCGATCTGAGGGCCGGGGCCTTCGAACTCGACGAGGCCCGGCGCAAACGGGCACTGGTCCAAAAGGAGAGCCAGTTGTACGGGGCGATGGACGGGGCGATGAAATTCGTCAAAGGCGATGCCATCGCCGGAATTATCGTCACCGCCATCAATATCGTGGCCGGGATCATCATCGGCGTCGTTCAGATCGGATTGAGTGCCGGCGAGGCGGCCCAGACGTATACGCTGCTGACGATCGGCGACGGGTTGGTCAGCCAGATTCC
>CAYUPT010000836.1:0-1799 GCA_964446725.1 uncultured Bradymonadales bacterium
ATTTCCCGGCGTTGTTGTCGGTTCATATCGGCACCTCCGTAGGTGTGAAAGTCATGAGGGCGTAACAGTGCCAAGCTAAACACAGTGCGCCCGGTTTCATATGGATCTTCGCTGTCGCGCGGCGGGGACGCCAGCCCCAAAACACGTCGGTCCCACGGCCAGTGTCACCGTGCGCAGGCGATGACAGCGCCGACACATCGCTGAAGCTCTTGTCGTCGCGCAGATGTCATCGGCTCCAGCCCCGCATTGTGCCAGCACGAGGTTGCTGACGCCCCTCTGCGATGGCCAACTCCTTGATTTCGCCGGCCGTGGCGCCGACAGGCCACTTAGAGATTGGAGTCGATGACATCGTTGCGCCGGGAGAAGTCCCGGCGTTGTCATCGCTGACATGAGATGACACTCGAAGCCGTGCCTGCGCAGAGAGGATAAGGCGGCTGTCGACCTTCATCGCCAGGATTGGGGGCCGCGCTGTGGTGGAGCAAGCGACGATCTACGGAGCGATTTGGAAGCCCGCGTTTCAATAAATCTGTAACAATTTACGGTATGGGTGAACTAAAGGATGTGGCCGCTGGGGTTGTACCGCCAGGATCTTAGAGGCTCGAAGTAGAGCAGCCATCTGGTCCGAGTTCGTCCAGTAGACCGCGGCAACGATGCACAGGACAACGATGTTCACATATGTGACCTCAATCTCGAAAAACGGAAGGAAGGCGCAATGAACGCGAAGTATCGATACGGAATCGTCGGACTGGTCTTGCTTGCGGCCCTGGTTGTCGGTTGTGACAGCGACGTCGAAGATGAGGCCCAGGAGCAACCCGTCGCCGACCAACAGCAGGAAGCCGAACCCGACGATGCCGAGTCGCAAAACGACGACGCTGATGAGCAACCGCGGGCCAATGAGACGGAGATTCCCGACGACAGCGAGATCGGACAGTTGCCAGAGGGCATTGGAGGGGCCGCCGGAGAATCGGCGCCCGAAGTGACCACCGAAAACGCCGACGGCGAGCAGGTCGACGTGCTGGAATTGGTGGAAGACGAGGCGATTGTCCTATTCTTTTATCGCGGAGGCTGGTGCCCGTATTGCAACTTCCAGATTCGGGAGATGACCCAGGCCAACGACGAATTTGCCCGGCGCGGCGTGCGCCCGGTGGCCATCAGTGTCGACCGTCAACAGGGGGCGGCCGATACCAGCTCCGCCTATGAGATTCCGTTTCCCGTCCTCTCCGATCCCGACCTGACGGTCCACGAGGCCTTCGGCGTCACCTACGAGGCCGATGCCGAAGAAGTGGAGCAGCTTGCGGAGCACGGGATGGACATCGAGGAAGCGTCGGGGCGCGACCACAACAGCTATGCCATTCCGTCGATCTTTATCATCGATGCCGAAGGCACTGTGCGATGGTCCCACGCCAATCTCGACTACTCGATTCGACCCTCGCCCCAACAGTTGCTGGGTGTGATCGACGAATTATTTGAGTAAACCAGCGATGCCGGGGGGGCGACGACGGAATCGTTGACGGTACTGATAAGCGGAGAGCAAGATGGGAATCATCGAAGTGCTGGCGCTGGCGTTTGTGGGGGGCATGCTCCTGAATTTAATGCCCTGTGTGCTGCCGGTATTGGCGGTAAAGACAACGGCCCTGGCGTCGATGGGCGACAGTTCCCTGAAGCGTCGATTTCACCATGCGGCGGGCTACACCGCCGGAATTCTGGCGTCGATGCTGGCCCTGGCGGTCGTGGTTATCGGCCTCCAGCAGGCGGGCCAGACGGTGGGATGGGGATTTCAGTTCCAGCAACCGCTATTT
>CAYUPT010000837.1:0-1792 GCA_964446725.1 uncultured Bradymonadales bacterium
CCTCCAGAGTCTGCTCGAAGTATTCTTCGGCGCGGCGAAGATTGTCCTCGCCGCCTCGCTGCAGGCGACGCTGGCCGCGGGCGACGAGTTCTCGCGCCGACGGGGTATCGTCGTCAGCGGCCCCGTCGGAGGAGCTGTCGTCGTCGGAGGCCGCGGCGAGTTGCTCCATCTCTTCGGCCGACATATCGGCGGGCATTGCGTCGTCGATATACTCGTCGACGGTGATCGACAGCTCCTCCACTACGAGCTGTGCCCGTTCGGCGACGTCGTCGGCGCGCCGGTCGGCGTCGCCTCGAGCCTGTTGTCGGGATTCGTCGTCGGCGCCGTCGCCGACGTCGGCTGTGGTGCCGATATCCCGGCGCTCATCGGCGTGGTGCATCGGCTGGTCGGCGGCACTGGCTTCGGCGGCGGGTCGGTCGTCGTCGGCGGGCGGAGCGATCCGATGAAGGGCTTCCAATTCGCGCTCGATGCGCTGGATATCCATAGTCTTAAATCCGCTAAACTCCGGATCGAGTTCCAGAATTCGCTCGTAGGCCCGGCGGGCCTGACGGGCGGATTCCATCGACTGATTGGCCCGGCGCCCGTGGAATTTGGCGACGATTACCCAGGTATTGGGGTCGTCGGGGCGCGTCTCGAGCAGTTCATCGATAATGGCCAGAGCCCCGGGTTCGTTGCCCAGTCGCACAAAGGCCCAGCCCAGGGCGGGCGTGGCCACCGGCCCGGTGCCGTATTCCTGTTGGTGCTGCTGATAAATGCTGACCATCTCCAGATATCGCCCGCTGAATACGAAGCTGCGCTCAAAGGAGCCGAGTACGTCGATGACCTGGGGGTCCGATAGGATCTGGTCGGCCTGGCGGATGAATTCGGAGTTGATCTGCTCGTAATCCTGCTGGTCCTGTTGGTAGGTCTCTTCGTAGGGCGGGGCCACCGACGGCGGGCGGTCGCGGACCTGGTCGATATCGATGGCGTCGTGGTTAAAGGGAGTCAGATACACAACATCGTCGCCATCTGCTAAGACGCCGTCGCCGCAGGCGATAACCCCGGCGGCGATGGCGGCGATGACGATCAGCCGTCCCAGTCTCGATTTTCGCACGTCGCTCACACCATTCTCCGCACTTTCAGTGACCGTGTCTTCATCTTCTGCCCAGCGCATCGAGGCCTATATCGGATTGGGCGCCAACCTCGGCGACCGCCGGCGGGCCATTGGTCGCGCCCTCGACGCCATCGACGCGTTGCCCGACACGCGGGTCGTCGATGTCAGCGATCAGTATGAGACCGAGGCCCGGTTTGTCGAGGACCAGCCGGATTTCATCAATGCCTGCGCCCGGATTTCTACGGCGCTCGAGCCGCAGCGACTGCTCGATTCGCTGCTGGCCATCGAGCGGGCGATGGGCCGGGTCCGCGGCGTCGACAAGGGACCGCGCGTCATAGACCTCGATATCTTGTTGTACGGCGAGCGCATCGTGGAGTCCGAGGGGCTGACGATTCCCCATCGGGACCTGCACAATCGGCGCTTCGTCCTGGAGCCGCTGGCCGATATCGCCGCCGATGTGGTTCATCCGAAGCTCGATGCCACGGTTCACGAGCTTTTGGGGCGAATCCTGCGCTGAGCTGGCGGCGATTGCGCAGGCGGTAAAATCAGCCAATGCCAGAGGCTTCCGTCACCGACAGACCTACGCCACACCCGGTTCCAGGCCGAGGTGATGGGCCTCCAGGCGTCGGATTTCGTCGCGGTATTCGGCGGCCTCCTCGAATTGCAGGTCGTCGGCGGCGTCGCGCATTTTTTCGCGCA
>CAYUPT010000838.1:0-1789 GCA_964446725.1 uncultured Bradymonadales bacterium
CGTTCCGCCTTCGGACCGAAAGGCCCCGATATGCCTTGTGCTATCGGGGAATACGTTCTGTGAGTACGTTCCGCCTTCGGACCGAAAGGCCCCGATATGCCTTGTGCTATCGGGGAATACGTTCTGTGAGTACGTTCCGCCTTCGGACCGAAAGGCCCCGATATGCCTTGTGCTATCGGGGAATACGTTCTGTGAGTACGTTCCGCCTTCGGACCGAAAGGCCCCGATATGCCTTGTGCTATCGGGGAATACGCCTTGTGAGCTAACAACCGAGCGCCCCCACAACACTTCAGTGGCGGGCTTGCCCCGCCACGCTCTCCCGGCGGCTTCGCCGCCGGATTAAAATTGGGGGGACCGACGTCATGTCACATCTCGGCGTTCGCCGAACCGTCGTTTTTTGGCGATTGTTTCTTCTTTCGCTTCTCCGCCAGAATGATGATCCGGCGACTCGCCTCGCCCAGAAAGTGACCTTTGTGGTGGCGTGCCCCACTGACTTCCAGGACTTTAAAGCCGGCGACGTGCAACATCTGGCGAAGCTCGTGGACGTTGTACAACCGGATAAAGCTGGTGTGTTCTACCGGCGGCGTCCCGTCTTCGTAGATGTACGAGCGCTGGCTCTCGAGCGTACTGGTCTGATAGTCGAACTCGGTCTCTTCCAGAAAGATGCAGCCGTTGCCCTCCCACCACAATCTCGTCGGCGTCTGTTGGATGACGTGATCGCGGTTGATGACATCGACGAGCAACCGACCACCGACCTTCAGGGCCCGATACAGCCCCTGGAGGACCCCCAGATTGGTGCGGTCGTCGAAATACCCCAGCGACGTATCCCACACAAAGGCCCCGTCGAAGATCCCCGAGAAGCTCAGATCCCGCATATCACCGTGGATGAACTTGACATTCAGCGACCGCTGTTGCGCGGCATCCAATGCGTGCTGCAATAGCGGTCTCGACAGATCGAGGCCCACCATCTCGTAGCCGCGATGCGATAATTCAATGGAGTGCCGCCCAAATCCACAGGCCAGGTCCAGAATCCGCGACTTCTTTTTGAGCCGGAGGCTCTTCTCAATGAAATCGACGTCTTTTTCGGTGATCTCGGCGATATTTTCGGGGACGCTGCGCAGATACTCCTCGCTAAAGACGTTCTTGAACCACGTCTGGCGAGGCCCCAGATTCTCCTGTTCACGCTGCTGTTTTTCGTCTTCGATCAGCTCCTTGACCAGTCCCGACATCTCGGGATCGGTCTCGGGCGCTGCACTGGACGCGTCGGACTGAGCCGGCGAAGCCGGCGGCGGTGTAGCCTGCCGCTTTCGCTTCGGCTTTTTGTGGGGTGGTGGCTCCGACGGCGCCGGCGATGCGGCCTCATCGGGTTCCAGATCGTCATCATCGAGCTCCACGAGCTCTTCGTCGAGTTCGATCGGCTCATCGTCTGACGGAGGCTGGTCGGAATCCGGCGAGCTCTCATCTGGGGTCGGCGCCAAATCGCCGTCTCCGGCCTCCTGGTCCTCCGGCGGATCCGGAACCTGCGGCTCGACATCCGCGGCTTGCTCCGACGCCATATCACCAGCGGGCTCGGCCACAATCGATGCCACCGAGGCCGGCAGTCCCTCCTGCCATTTTTTGACCAGTACACGCGGCGGAGAGACGATGATTTCCGGAGCAAAGCGGGCGTCGTCGACGACCGGAATGTCGCCATCGTCATCGGACTCCGCCTCCTCTTCGAAGGCCTCGCGATCGATGGCGTCCATCTGCATGGTCTTGACCATCGATTGTCGATCGTAGCCGCCATCAT
>CAYUPT010000839.1:0-1786 GCA_964446725.1 uncultured Bradymonadales bacterium
AATGCGAGAGGGGAGACTCGAACTCCCACGGGTGTTACCCCACTGGATCCTAAATCCAGCGCGTCTACCAATTCCGCCACTCTCGCGAGTTTGACCCCATGTCGATAGCGTGTTTTGGGTCATCGATCAAAGGCCGTCGACGGTTGGGGAAGTTTGGCGGGTGCGATGTCGGGCGTTGACGTTGCCCGGCGGGCTGGGCGTATGGTCGACTGCCGCCGGGTATCGACGGTAGACACCGTCGATTGGCGACGGGCGTCATCGAGGTTTTTATAGCTTCTAAGTTGCCGTGGTACAGGAGTGATATGTCACTGGATTATCTGCTGATTATGCTGGCCGTCGTCGCCTCGCTGTATCTGGTCATTCAGGCGAAATCGCGGCTGGTTCCGCTCATTGCTGCGGTGGCCAGCGGTCTGCAGGCGCTGGCCGTCTACGGGGTGTTGCGCGTGGAGAGCGATGTGGTGTCGCTGGGACTGGTGTTCGGGGCCGCCATCGCGATTTCCGGATGTGTGGTGTGGTTTCAGGAAAAAAAGCGGCTGGCCGTCACGGCGGCGACAACGCTGATATTGGCCGGTGGGTTGCAGCTTTGGCTGGGGTTTTAGCTGACTTTGGGTTATCGGGGTTTTATCGCTTGGCGGTGACGCCCCTCCGCTTCTCGCAAAGCTCGAAGCACCTCCCCGGTCGAGCCGCAGCCTCGCAGAGCGAGTCGTGCTCCGGGGAGGAGCGTTGCCTGTGGCGCGGTGGAGGAGCGGAATGTCGATGCGATTACGCCGATTTGGCGTCGGCTCCGTCGCTGTGTTCACCGAAGGCCTGTCGCCACCAGCCGGGGATGAGGGCCAGCGACAGTGCCACGAATCCAAGAGCCCAGACAATGGACTCCTCCGGCGGTCGCACAACCAACTTGCCGAGGCCGATGAGCATGGCGAAGACGCTGACGGCGGCGATGGCCGTGGTTTTGAGTCCGTCTGCCAGGCGCTCCACCGGCGAATCGACATCGACGTCGACGGACTCGGCGGTCCGTCGCCACAGGCCCATGGGGCGGACCTGGCGGTAAAAGGCCTTGCGGATCTCCAGTGTCGTATCGCGGGTCACGAATGTGATGGCAATGGCGGCCGTCGTCGAAGACAGCGCCACCGTGCCGAGTCGGATCCACTCTGTGTCGGTGGTCGCGATCAGGAGGGGAGCAGCGATGATGGAGACTGCAATGGCCGCCAGTTCGGAGTACAGATTGATGCGCTCCCACAGCCACCGAAGTACGAGCACCGAGCCCATGCCGGCGCCGAAGGTAAGCGAGATCTGCCAGGCCTGCTGGATGGAGTCCAGATGGGTCATGATCACCAGTGCGAGCACCAGAATCAGGGCGCCAGACAGCCGGGCGACGACGACGGATTCGGTATCGCCGGCCTGGCGCTGGAGCCACTCCTGGCAGATGAGCCGGTCGTAGATGTCGCGGCTCCAGTAGCTGGCGCCCCAGTTGAGGTGGGTGTCGATGGTCGATGCCAGCGCCGCCAGAAGCCCGACGAGCATCAATCCGGTCACGCCCGGCGGAAGCATCTCCTGGATGCCCGTCACAAAGAGGATCTCGCGGGAGGCCTCGAAGTCCTCTGTCGAGGCCTGGTCGTCGGAAAATGGATACAGCACCAGCAGGCCGACGCCGATGATCAGCCACAGGACGCTGCGCACCACGATCTGCAGCCAGGTAAAGACCACCGCCACAATCCGGGCGTCGCGATCGCTTCGACAGGCCAGCGAGCGCTGGGCCAGATAGCCCGTGCCGTCGCTATTCATC
>CAYUPT010000840.1:0-1782 GCA_964446725.1 uncultured Bradymonadales bacterium
CCGAACATCGGTGATAGCAGAAACCGACGACCCCACCCGTCCTCGCGTCGGTGGTGAAGGAGTTTGGCAACATACGATCAAAGAGTTACACGGAAAGTTCTGGGAATGCGCCAGCGCCTTTGCTACAAGGTGAAAGGTAGTCCTGCATCGTCTGTACCACGGCAGCATCGCAAGGGGTCGAGTCCGTATGTCAGTACCGAAGTTATCCTGGATGGGGCATCTATCGCGCCTTCCGCGGTGGAGTCGGATCACCATCCTGGTGGCCATTCACGCCATTTTATTTACCGTCGCCTACGTCGGTGCATTTGCGCTGCGCTTTGACTTCGCGATCCCCGAGAATTACCAGCAGGTGATGTGGGATAATTTGCTGCCCGTGCTGGGCGTCAAATTGGCGGTATTTGCGGCGCTGCGGATGTTTCAGGGCTGGTGGAAGTACGTCAGCCTCTATGATGTGGTAGCCCTGACACGAGCTCTGGTGGCGGCGTCCGGGGTGTGGCTGGCGCTCAATGTGCTGGTGATCGCGCCGGAGGTCTTTCCGCGCTCGATCTACGTGTTGGACTTTGTGCTATCCCTATTTCTCATCGGCAGTGCTCGCGGCGGGATCCGGCTTCTGCGAGAGACGATCGCCAATCACAGCGGCGACGACCGCCAGATTCCGGTGCTTATCGCCGGCGCCGGCGACACCGGCGAGGCGTTGATTCGCGAAATTACGCGCAACCGAAAGATCTCGTACAAACCGGTGGGATTTCTCGACGACGCCCCCTACAAGCAGGGGCTTCGCGTCCACGGCGTGCCGGTGCTGGGCCCCATCGACGCCCTGCCGGCGATGGTCGACAAACACAGCGCCGAAGAGGTCATCATTGCCATGCCGTCGGCCTCCCGGGAATCGATCCGGCGCGTCGTCGACCTGGCGCACCGCGCCGAAGTCACGGCCCGAATCGTGCCCGCCTTTGAGACGGTGGTCGAGGGCCGAGTGTCGGTCAATCAGATTCGCGAGGTGGCGATTACGGACCTGCTGGGCCGGCCGCCCGTCGAATTGGATACGGCGATGATCGGCCGTTTTCTGGAAGACCAGACGGTGCTGGTCACCGGCGCCGGAGGTTCGATCGGCTCCGAGATCTGCCGCCAGGTCCTGCGCTTCAATCCCCGGCGAGTGGTGATGGTCGACTGCGCCGAAACCCCGCTATTTCTGATCCATCGCGAATTGCGCGACGACCACGACAATCTGTCGCCGACGATCGCCGATGTCACCGACGAACAGCGGATGCGCGAGGTCTTCGACGACCACCAGCCCGATGTCATTTTGCATGCCGCGGCCTACAAACACGTCCCGTTGATGGAAGAACACCCGGCGGAGGCCGTCAAAAATAACGTCGGCGGCACCCGGATCGTCTCCCGGCTGGCCTGCGAATACGACTGCAAGTCCTTCGTGCTGATCTCGACGGACAAGGCCGTCAATCCCACCAGCGTGATGGGGGCGACGAAACGGGCCGCCGAATTGTGCGTGCGCCACCGCGAGCTCAACAGCGACACCACCAATTTCTCGATGGTCCGCTTCGGCAATGTGCTGGGCTCCAACGGCAGTGTCATCCCCATTTTTCGCAACCAGATCAAAGAGGGCGGGCCGGTGACGGTGACCCATCCGGAGATGACGCGCTACTTTATGACGATCCCCGAGGCGACCCAGCTTGTACTGCAGGCCGCCAGCTTCAAACAGGGCGACCTCTTTATTCTCGATATGGGCGAGCCCGTCAAAATTATGGACCTGGCCCGCGATATGAT
>CAYUPT010000841.1:0-1781 GCA_964446725.1 uncultured Bradymonadales bacterium
CTCGAGAAGCGACCGGGCAACACGCAACGCCAGATCGGCCTCCCGCCTCAGCGAAAGCGCCTTTCGGTAGCCTCGAATCGCCTCTGCGACCCGTCCCTCCTCAAGGGCCTTGTCGCTTCGCTGGACCATCACCCGAAAGGCCATCTGCTGTTTGCGTTCTCCCTTGATGGCCTCCCGGGTTTCACTGCGCTGAGAGGCCGGGGTGGCATTTCGGGGCGACGCGCTGTGACCGCCGGAGTTGCCTCCACGGGACTGCAGCGTTGCGTCGTATTCCTGGCGTTTCCGGTCGTTGTTCAGCGTCTGATAGGCCTGTGTGACGCGCTGGAAGATCGATTCCACCATCGACTCAAAATCACCGAGGATCTTCTGGTAGAAGCGATCCGGGTGGTAGCGTTTCGACATGCGAAAATAGGCCTTGCGCAGATCCCGGTGTTCGACGTCGGGTTCAACGCCGAGCAACTGGTAGTGGTCGACGTCGTCGAGTTGGCGGGAGACGACGATCAATTCCAGTTTGAAGTCCTCATCGAGTTCGACGCTTTGCTCCATCAATTGGTCGTCGAATTGGAGTTCCGACGCCGATTTCGGAAAGCGTTGTCGAATCCGCTGGCCGGTATCGTCGGTACTGTCCTGATCGTCGCCTACTGCGTCGTCCGCCGTCGAGTCGTCGCCTGTGGCGCGGTCCGCTACCGAGTCCTCGGGGGTGGTTTGCGGCGATGGACTCTCTGACGAGGCCTCATCGGCGGTGGAATCGGAGCCTGGAAGGTCGATGAGACCGTGGTCGCGGAGATGCTGGATGCAGTTCAGCGTTTTGTCGGAGCCCAGTCCGCTGGTCTTGCAGATCTGGGAGATTGTCATCGAGCCGTCGACCCGGGACAACACGAAGTAGTCCTCGGGCGATAGTTCGGCGTCCACATTTTGAGGATCGACTTCCGGCGCGAGAGCCGGCGTGACGTTCTCGTCGATATCGGTCATCGTGTGTCAACTCGTCAATGGAGGTCAGGGACACCAGTCGGTGGCGGTCCCGAGAGTGAATCCGGATTCAGCTGCTTTCAGTCCAGGGGATAGAAGCGTCTGCGGTGGCGGTGTTCGACGTCGATACACGGTGTTCCGCAATTGCCTGGAGGTAGTCCCTGCAGAAAGCCTTCGGTGCTAGGTTACTGCGAGACCGCCGATAAAGGCAAGTCATCCACCGACAATCACCTGCGGTACGTGATTTAACATCGGTCCAGGGCCCGTCGCAGTCGCTCGAGGGCCTGGTCGACGTGATCGGCACTAATAATCAATGGCGGCACAAAGCGGAGGGTGTCACCACCGGCGGTGTTGATCAACAGGCCTTCGTCGCGGGCCCGATCGACGATCGCGGAGGCCTTGTCGCCGCATTCGGCACCGACCATCAAGCCCGTGCCGCGGACATCGGTGATGATATCGCCGTAGTCGTCGGCCAGTTCTCGAAGTCCGTCGCGCAATTGTTGGCCGCGGTTGCAGGCGTTGTCGAGGAGATCGTCGTCGTCGATGACGTCCAGTACGACCTTGCCGGCCCTCGTCGCGAGCGGATTGCCGCCGAAGGTCGAGGCGTGACTGCCGCGTTTCCAACCCTGCCAGACCTCTTCGGTCGCCAGTGTTGCCGCCACCGGCACGCCACCACCGAGTCCCTTGGCGAGACTCATGATATCCGGGGTCACTCCGTAGTGCTGGTATGCAAATAGAGAACCCGTGCGACCGACGCCGGTCTGGACTTCGTCGTAGATCAACAGGGCGCCGTGGTCGTCGCAAAGGGCGCG
>CAYUPT010000842.1:0-1780 GCA_964446725.1 uncultured Bradymonadales bacterium
CGGGGTTGAGTGCGTTCAGCCTTTACAACAGCCGCCCGAAGGGACATTCTTCGGGCGGCTGAATTACTATTCACTTCTGCCCTACAGGAGTCTTCACGATGATCGATTTTGAGTTGACGGACGACCAAAAAATGTATCAGAAGACGGCGCGCGACTTTGCGCGCGACGTCATTCGCCCCGCCGCACCGCATCACGACGAGACCGGGGAGTATCCCTGGGAAGTCCTTACGGAGGCCTGGAATGTGGGACTGATGAATACCATGGTCCCCGCCGAGTACGGCGGCATCGGACTGGGCGCCGTCGGCGCCTGTATTATCGCCGAGGAGATCGCCTGGGGATGCACCGGAATTGGAACGGCCATCGAGGCCAATCAGCTGGCGACGGCGCCGGTCATCATGTGGGGCACGGAAGAGCAAAAAGAGAAGTATCTGGGCATGCTCGTCAACGACACCGACGACGAGGGACGCCCGCGCATGGCCGCCTACTGCGTCACCGAGCCCCAGGCCGGAAGCGATGTGCAGGGCGTCAAGTCCAGCGCCGAAAAGAAGGGCGACACCTACATTCTGGACGGCCAGAAGATGTGGATCACCAACGGCGGCAAGGCCAGTTGGTATTTCGTTTTGGCCTACACCGACAAAGACGCCGGCTACGGCGGTCTGACCGGCTTTATGGTCGACGGCGACAGCGACGGCATCGAGATCGGCAAAAAGGAAGACAACCTCGGCCAGCGCGCAAGCGACACCCGCCAGGTCACCTTCGACAGCGTCGAAGTCCCCGAAGAAAACGTACTGGGCGGAAACGAGGGCATGGGCTGGATGCAGGCCATGGGCGCCTTTGACAAGTCGCGACCCATCGTCGCCTCGGCGGCCGTCGGCCTGGCCCGCGCGGCCTTCGAACACGCCCGCGACTACGCTTTGGAGCGCGAGGCCTTCGGCAAGCCGATCGCCAAGCACCAGCAGGTCAGCTCCATGATTGCCGACATGTCGATGAATATTGAGGCCGCCCGTCATCTGGTCCGCAAATCGGCCTGGCTTCACGACCAGGACAAGCAAAACACCAAAGAGGCGGCCTACGCCAAGGCCTTTGCCGCCGATATGGCCAACGAAGTCGCCACCGACGCCGTCCAGGTCCACGGCGGCTACGGCTACTCCAAGGAGTATCCGGTCGAAAAATTGTACCGCGACTCCAAAATCTTCCAGATCTACGAGGGCACAAGCCAGATCCAGCGTCTTATCATCAGCCGCGAGATCTACAACGAGGTCAGTTGATCGCCTGATCTGTTGCCATTGCTCGCCCCGACGGGGCTCCGACCTTCGGAGCTTCGGCGGGGCGTTGGCGTTTCTTGGAGGCCAGGGCGACGACACCCGTCGTCGACCAGCATCGATGTTCGGCGCCTCACGGGCGACACTGCCGAAGGCGCGGACGCCTCCGTCTCCATCATCGCTCCGACCAACAACCTCCGCCTCTCAAAGGCCCCGATATGCCTTGTGCTATCGGGGAATAAGCTGTGTGAGCGACCCCCGAAACGCGCCACAAGGTCGATGGGGTCGACAACCGAAGCTCGTCAAGCAGTTGTCACGATGTGCGGTGGTATGTTGTCAAACTTTGCTCCCCACCGGCGCGAGGCCGGCTGGGGCCGCAGACGGCCGGGAGTTTCTTCGTGGTATGTTCTCAAACTCGGCTCCCCACCGGCGCGAGGCCGGATGGGGCCGCTGGGGACCGGACGACCCCACCGGTTTTAGGCCGGTGGTGAATGAGTTTGAGGACATAGAGCCGGTTG
>CAYUPT010000843.1:0-1771 GCA_964446725.1 uncultured Bradymonadales bacterium
GCCCCCAGCCCGCTTTCGACCATCCGCACCAGCGTCGTCACACTGGCCGCCGTCACCGATGTCGCCGGCGGCGCACCGGCCACGGCACAGACATCGATCGCCTGATCTCGAAGACAGTGGCCGTCCTCCATCAAAATCAGACTTTGCCCAGCGATTTCCTCGGGATTGACCGATCCGGGAACACTCAACGGATGCCCTGTGGGAGCGACCAACACGAAGGGCTCCTCCACAAGATTCGGTCCCGTCAGTCTGGTGGTGTCGAAGGGCTGAGCCAGCAATCCAAGGTCGATCGATCCCGTTCGGAGTTTCTCGACAAGGTCCTCCGTCTGAAGCTCCTGAATGGCGAATGATACCTCGGGGAACATCCGCCGCAATTTCACCAGAAGCCCCGGCAAGCCGTAGGGAGCGATCGTCGGGATCACCCCCAGCCGCACCGTCCCCTCGTGGGCCCCGGAAAATGACCTGGCGGCATCCACCAACTCGCGGGCCTCCGCCAGCAGCCGACGGGCCCGCTCGACGATCTCCTGGCCCGCCGGCGTCACGATCACCTCCGGCCGGGCCCGCTCAAACAGCTGTACGCCGAGCATCTCCTCGACGGCGCGCACCTGTTTGCTCATCGCCGGCTGACTGACGGCACACTGCTTTGCGGCCTCCACAAACTGGCCGGTTTCGGCGAGCGCGACGATATATTCGAGTTGTCGTAGAGTCGGGTTCATGGCACACCTCTCATCGGCGAGTCGTAGAACACTCGGCAGCCCAGTGTATAACCTACACGAATCGGGACTATTCTCACAATGTCTTTGCGTTAATGACATCGGCAGTCCATACTTGCCGATGCTGAACGTTACCGAGTTCGTTTTCACGAGTTCCGAAGATAATTCAACAACCGTCTCAGGAGACCTTTATGACCGAACAGAGCAAGTGCCCGTTCCACGGCGCAAATACGACCCCGCAGACACAATCCAACGACGACTGGTGGCCCGAGCGGCTGAATCTCGACATCCTTCGACAGCATTCGTCGAAGTCCACCCCGCTCGATGAAGACTACGACTATGCCGAGGCCTTCAAAGACCTCGACGTCGCCGCACTCAAACAAGACCTGCGCGACGTGATGACCGACTCCAAAGACTGGTGGCCCGCCGACTGGGACCACTACGGTCCCTTCTTTATCCGAATGTCTTGGCACGCCGCGGGCACCTATCGTCAGGGCGATGGCCGAGGCGGAGCCAGCGGCGGCGCCCAGCGCTTCGCCCCGGAGAATAGCTGGCCCGACAACGTGAACCTCGACAAGGCTCAGCGACTTCTGTGGCCGGTCAAAAAGAAGTACGGCAACAAACTCTCCTGGGCCGACCTGCTGGTGCTCGCCGGCAACGTGGCCATGGAAGACATGGGCTTTGATACCCTGGGCTTCGGCTTTGGACGCGAAGACCTGTGGGAGCCGAAAAACGACATCAACTGGGGTGTTGAAGACGAGTGGCTGTCAAACGAACGCCAGGGCGCTCCCGGCGAATTCTCCGACCCGCTCGGCGCCACCCACATGGGCCTGATCTACGTCAACCCCGAAGGCCCCTCCGGCGACCCCGACCCGAAAGCGGCGGCCAACGATATCCGCGAGACCTTCGGTCGCATGGCGATGAGCGACGAAGAAACGGTGGCCCTGATTGCCGGCGGCCACACCTTCGGGAGATGTCACGGCGCCGCCCCTGAAGACCACAAAGGCCCCGAACCGGAAGCAAGCTCCATCGAAGAGCAGGGACTGGGCTGGACCTCG
>CAYUPT010000844.1:0-1770 GCA_964446725.1 uncultured Bradymonadales bacterium
GGAGAATATCTTTTTGACCTCCGTCGGCGACGACGCCCGTTTTGTCAAAGTACTGGACTTCGGAATCGCCAAGCTCGCCGGCGGCCAGAGCCCTCAGGTCGAGACGACCGACGACGACGGCCGCAACCTGACGGTTCAGGGAAGCACCGTCGGCACTCCCATCTACATGTCGCCCGAACAGGCCGCCGCCGAGTCCGTCGGCGCTGGCTCCGATCTGTATACCGTGGGGCTTATCCTCTTCGAGATGCTCAATGGTCATCCGCCATTTTCCGAAGAGCGACCGGCGCAGACAATGCGCGCCCACCTCTTCGAGTCGGTCCCCGCGTTTTCCAATCAGAAATTGCGCAACTCCCGTGCCGAGGCCCTGGTCCGAAAGGCGTTGTCGAAGGAACCGGAGGATCGCTTCAACAGCGCCGGCGAATTTATCGATGCCCTGTCATCGATGACCCTCGCCCCCTCCGAACAACTCGACGAAGCCGCCGGGTCACGAGACGAGACCGCGCAATTCGCCGGAGTCACCCCCGCCGACAGTCCGCCGGCCGACAATGTCCCCTTCGATGCTGTCGACGATGGGCCTTCGGCGGACTCTTCGGAACCGGATATCTCCATTTCAGACCGCAGCGGTCCCGGCGGCTCCTCGATCATTACCGTCGTCGACGAGCCCGATGATGACGATGTGATCGTATTGACCGAAGATCGCAAAAAACGCGCCGTATCCGACGATTCACCGACCGACTCCAGCGCCGGAAGCGACGACGACTGGAGCTGGGGTGGGCCGGGCAACGTCAACGGCGCCGATGCCTCGGGATCTCAAATCCTCAGCGACATCGACTCCGGACCCGATCCCCGAAGGTTCGTTGTCGTCACCAGCCTGGTGATTGCGACGCTCATCGTCTTTTTCGTCTACGCCGTCAATGCGGGCTGGATTCCGGTTATCTAAAAATCGAGTCGTCGGCGCTACTACGCAATGGTATCGCCACCGTTGTCGATGCGATACAGCCGCTCTTTGATGTCGGCGACGACCATCGAAATCGCGATGTCGTTTTTACCGCCCCGCGGAATGATGACATCGGCGTAGCGCTTGCTGGGTTCTACAAAACTGTAATGCATGGGGCGAACCGTGCTGGTGTACTGGTCGATGACCGACTCCAGCGAACGCGAGCGCTCGGCGACATCGCGCTCCAGGCGTCGAATAAAGCGAATATCATCGTCGGCATCGACGTATAGCTTGGCATCTAACAACTCGCGCACCGCCACTTCGGCCAGCACCAGGATCCCCTCCACCAAAATGATCGGCGCCGGATCGACGGTGATCGTCTCATCGGTGCGCACCGACTCTTCAAAGCTGTAGACCGGCTTTTCGATGGGCTCGCCCCGGCCGAGCTGATTGAGATGATCCGTAAACAGCGCCGTATCGAAGGCATCGGGGTGATCGAAATTGACCTGCCGGCGCTCCTCGGCGGCAAGATGACTCAGATCTCGATAATAGGAATCCATATCGAGACAGATGACCTCCTCGTCGAAGGCCCCGAGAATTCGACGTGCCACGGTGGTCTTACCCGATCCCGTGCCACCGGCAATACCGACAAGAATAGGCTCTTTCATACTACATACCTCTTCAGCCTGGCGCCCGCCAAAAGGCACCGTACATCAATACACCACGACCGGTTGTGCTCTGGAAACAACTCGATCACGGCCCCGTTTGTGCGGCGTTTTCCCCGGTTTGCCACGGAGCCGTTTATCGCGCCATCACCTCGATTTCGTTGGGCT
>CAYUPT010000845.1:0-1769 GCA_964446725.1 uncultured Bradymonadales bacterium
ACCGCCATCACTCCTTCCAAAGAATCCGCCAGGGCTGCTGTTTGATGGTGCGTGTGATATCGCGCAGGTCTTCGTAGACCTCGCGGTCGACCATCAGGGCACCGATAGTACCTTCGCCGTCCTGGACGCCCTGCATGAGGTCGACGGCGTCGTCGGAGACGTGCTCCAGATTTTCGGTGGTGGTCTCCACATTTTCGATGCTCGCCAGGATGCGGCCCTCATTATCGACGATAATCCGCTCGGCGCTGTCGCTGATATTGCGGGCCGAAGCGGCGGTTTCGGAGACGTCGTCCATAATCGGGCCCAGGTCTCCGTCGAGTTGGCCGGAGATATTGCGGGCGCTTCGGGAAGCGGACTCCACATCACCGATGATGGCCTGGAGGCGTTGTCCATCTTCGCCCATCGAGGAGTTGAGCATCGTCAGGAATTGACCGGCCTCGCTGGTGGTGGTGTCCAGGCCGTGGAGGGCGGAGTCGACGGTTTCGCGGTTGTCGGCGACGGCGCCGCCGACGACCTCGAAGAATTCGGAGGCGTGGACGACGAGATTGCCGACTTCTTCGTGATCGTCGCGAAGCATCTCCAGGACGGTCTCCAGGACCTCGGTGGCCTGCTCGAGGATGATCTCCATGCGCGGCGGATCGGAGCCGCGAAGGACGGCGCCGCTCTCGACGGGGGGCGCATCAAAGGAGGCGGTGGCGATCTCGACGTAGGGTTCTCCGAGAACGCCGCGGGTGGTGATATAAAACTGGCTGTCTTCGCGGATGGCGTCCGCGTATTGTTCGTCGACATTGAGCGTTACTTCTACGGCGACGGCCGGAAGGCCCATCTCCGGGTCGTCATTTTTCTCGAATTCGACAGAGCGCACATTGCCGACGTCGATGCCGGAGATGGCGACGTCGGCGCCCGGCTTGAGGCCGGCGGCGGTATCGAATTGGACGTGGACTTCGAATTGGTCTCCGAACCGAACGTCGCCCAAAAGGAAGACGAAGGCGACCAGTAACGCCGTGGCGAATAATACCAGGGCGCCGACTTTGACCTCGATGGCGGTTTCTTTTTTCTGCATGGGCGCGGTGTTCCCGGGGAAATAGGTGGAGTACCAGGAGAGCGATGGGCTCGATACGCAATAGACCGGCGCTATTGTGGCCTGCCGTCGACGGATTTTCAACTGGACGGCGACTGAACGGTCTCGCCGTCGGCGCCAAAACCACCACAAATGAAGCTCGAATCGACTTCTGGTGGACCGTTACACTTCCATCGGTCCGTCGGGCAGTCCCTGGATAAATTGCTGGACAATCGGATTGTCGCTGTTTTGAAACTCCTCCTGGGTGCCATCCAAAATCAGCTTTCCCTGATAGAGCATGGCGATGCGGTCGGCGATGCCAAAAATGCTGCGCAGATCGTGGCTGATGACGATGGACGTGACGCCGAGCTTGTCGGAGAGGTGTTCGATGAGATCGTCGACCATGGCCGCCGAGATGGGGTCGATGCCGGTGGTCGGCTCGTCGAAGATGACGAATTCCGGATCCAACGTCAGAGCGCGAGCGATGGCGACTTTTTTGCGCATCCCGTCGCCGAAGTCGGCCGGGAAGCGGTCGCCGTAGCGCTGCATGCCCACCTTTTTGAGTTCCTCGTCGGCCATGTCCATGGCCTCGTCTTCGGTGACCCCCAAGTGTTTGCGGATCGGAAGCGCCACATTTTCTCGAAGCGTCATGGAGTCGAAGAGCGTCGAGTTCTGAAAAACCATCGCGCAGCGTTTGCTGATGGGGTAA
>CAYUPT010000846.1:0-1767 GCA_964446725.1 uncultured Bradymonadales bacterium
TCTTCGATGACCTCCACTGGGCGGGACGGGAACTCGGCGACTTTCTCGATCATCTGGCCGTCGAGATGCGCCACCGCTCGGTTCCGCTGGTCGTCATCGGCACCATTCGCAGCGAAGATCTGGAGCACAACCAGGCGCTCAAGACCCGACTCGACTCCCTGAGCCGCTACGTCGGCGAAAGTGTCGAGCGCTTCGATATTGACCCGCTGGGTCCCGAAAGTGGCCGCCAATTGGTGCAATACGTGTTGCCCGTCGACGACGATCTGGCCGATACCATCTACGATCGCTCCGGGGGAAATCCCCTTCATCTGGTCTTATTGCTTCGCTACCTCCGACAGGAGGGCCTTCTGGAGTGGGACGGAGAGCGCTGGATCCCCAGCGACCAAAAGGCAGTGCGAGATGCCGTGCCCCCCAGTCTCGCCGACCTGTTTCGGGTCCGCCTAAAGCAGGTCGAGGAGCGCCACGACTCTACGACAGGCCTCGACGAATTGCTGCAACGCGCCGCCATCGCCGGCCCCCGATTTACCTACGACGTGCTGCGCCAGATGGTCGAAAACGAGGGCAATCAGCAGCGGCTGCAGAACTTCGACGACGACTTCGACCGGCTGTTGAGCGAGGGATTGCTCATCGAGAGCCACGGCCAGCGCCGCGAGTGGTACACCTTTAGCCACGGGGTGGTCCGCGACTACTTTTTAGAGCGCATCGGCGGCGCTCATCGCAAACGCCACTTCCACCGCCTCGCCGCCCGGGCCCGGGAGACGGTCTACGAAGGGCGGGCCGACGCCCAGGCCTTCGAAATCGCCTATCACTGGGACCAGGCCCGGGATCTCAAGGCCGCACTCCGGTGGTATCTGCGCGCCATCCGCACCGCACTGCGCTCCACCACCCTTCGCCAGGCCGCCGACGCCGGCCAGGCCGCACTTCGGATCATCGAGACCCTTCTCGATGTCGACGGCGACGAACTCGATGACTGGACCGTCGATCAATTCGTGGAGCGACTGGAAGCCGCCGGCATCGAACCCCCGACCTACGTGTCACTGACGGGCCAACTCGGCGATCTCCACGAGGGCTTTGGCGAATTCGACCTCGCCGAAAACTACTACCGACGCGTCGTTCGCCTCGTCGGCGCCAGCCCCCCGGAGACCGAGTGGGTACGGCGCAGTCTGGCCGAAAGCTGGCTGGGCCTGGGTCATATCGCCTGGCAGCGCGGCGACTTCGAGGCCTCGAAATGGGCCTTTCAACGCGTCCGCCAGATCACCGGCGATCGGAACTCGCTTGAAGAGGTCGCCACCCGCGCTCTGCGCGGCCTGGCCCGCGTGGCCTGGCATCGCGGCGACTACGAGCGCGCCGAACACCTGGCCGAACAGGCTCTGCGCTCCGCCCGTCGCCGCCGGGATACCATCGGCCGCGCCAAGGCCGTATGGCTGCTCGGCGAGGTCGCGCGAATGCGCGGCGACGAAGAACAGGCCCGGCGGCGATTTCAAAAATCCCACAACCTGTATGAAGAACTCGACCATGTCTCGGGGCTAGCCCGCAATCTGTTGAGCAGCGCCCAACTGGCCCGCTATCAAAAATCCTTCGACAACGCCGAAACCCAGTATCGACGAGCGCTCGAACGCTACCGCAAACTGGGCAATCGGCGCGGGGTCGGCCAGTGCTACAACGGACTCGGAGATATCGCCCGTTTTCGCCAGGACTTCGACGACGCCCGCCGCCTCTACGACCGGGCCCTCGAGATCTACGAGACCATCGGCGCCCGCTCCGACG
>CAYUPT010000847.1:0-1765 GCA_964446725.1 uncultured Bradymonadales bacterium
ACACGGCCGAGGACGGGGACGCCCTCGTCTCCATTTCGAGTCTTGTTAGCGCGAGACAGTGTTGCTCAGCGACGGCGGTGCGATACGATGTGGAGGCGACAGTCAGCCCTGTGATGACGCCTGAAGAGAGGACGACGATGCTCGACGTGATGCGAGGCCGGTTTGGAGGAAGCTGGGAGGGCGAACCGCCCGAAATTCACGGGCTGCTGGAGATGGCGGGCCAGAAACTCAAGGTGGAAGTGATGCTCGTGGAGGCCACCGGCGACTGGCAGGTCTCGGTCTTTGACGACGGCCAGTGTGTCAGCATCGAGAGCGGCAAGCAGCCCGTCGAAGTGACTGCTCGCGCGCTCTCGAGCTGTTTTTGAACGGTGTGACGCGATGGAAACGCCGGTGCTCAGCGGGCCAGAAAGCCGCCGTCGACGGCCATGGCCGCTCCGGTGACGAAGGAGGCCTCGTCGCTCGACAGCCAGATGACGGCGTTGGCGATCTCATCGGCGGTGCCCAGGCGGCCGACGGGTTCCATGGCCACGTATTGTTTTTCGACCTCCGGGTCCTTGCCGGTGGTTCGCTCGATCATCGGGGTATCGATGACGCCGGGGCAGACGGCGTTGACCCGAATCCCGGTTTCCGCGTAATCGAGGGCCGCCGATTTCGTCAGTCCCACCACGCCGTGTTTGCTGGCGACGTAGGCCGGAAGGTTGGCAAAACCGTTGATGCCGGCCACCGACGAGACATTGACGATCGAACCGCTTCCGGCGCTATTCATGCGCTGCAATTCCTGTTTGAGGCAATAAAAGACGCCGTCGAGATTGACGCCGATGGTATTGCTCCAGTTCTCGATCGAGCAGTCGCCGGTTTTGGCCTGCTCGCCCTCGATGCCGGCGTTGTTGCAGGCGAAGTCCAGGCGTCCGTATTCGTCGTCGATGACGTCGAATAACTCGCCGACATCGTCGGCGTCGGAGACGTCGGTTTGCACGAAGGTGGCGTCGACGCCCTCGTCGCGGATGGCGTCGGCGGTATCGGCGCCGGCTTCGGCGTCGATATCGCAGATGACGACGTCGGCGCCGCGGCGGGCGTAGCCCAGGGCCGTGGCCCGTCCAATTCCCATCGAGGCACCGGTGACCAGGGCGACTTTTCCGTCAAATTGTTCGGTATTCATAGATGTCCTGACACATTGGGGGAAAGTACAGCGAAAATTACCAGCGGGGCGCTGCCGTGCCACCAGTAGATGTGGCGAATTCACAGCACGACAGCCCACGCATTTGGCGTATGGCTCAACAGTAGTGCGCAGTGCCGACCAGACAACCGGAAAGCGGAGAATCTGCAGGGAGCGGATGTCGGCGATCGCCGTCTACGCGATCCACAACAGGCCGCCGGCCATCGCCAGTCCGGCCACCATGTGGAGTTGAATGGTGGCCTTGCAGGCATCGACGAGTTTACGGCTATTGAAGTGGCGAAAGACAATCGTCGACGCGTAGGCCGCCAGGGGAAGTCCCAGCAAAAAGAGGGCGGCGCCGGCCGGAAAGGGCCCGGCGAAGGCGCCGATGGCGGCGACGACAAATGCGGCGGCGACGACGGCGATATACCCGTATCGAGCGCGCTCTTTGCCGAGTACGACCACCAGGTGGTCTTTGCCGGTTTCGGCATCGGAGGCGGCGTCGGGGAATTCATTGATCCACAAAATGGCGGTGGTCAACAGCCCGATGGGTACGCCGACCAAAAAATCGACGGCGCCGACCTGTCCGGTCAGCGCATAGACGGTGCC
>CAYUPT010000848.1:0-1763 GCA_964446725.1 uncultured Bradymonadales bacterium
CGGCACCTGGCAGGCCGGCGAGTACCTGACCACCAATCTCACCAGCTCGTTTAACCTCTACATAATCGGCTTTACCTTCGCCCTGGTGGGCATGGTCCACGTGGTCATCCGCATGGGTGGCATGGAGGGCGTACTCCGTCGAGTCGCCGCCGTGGCGAAGTCAGCTCGTTCCACCCGTATTGCCACGGCCCTGATGGGCTTCGTCATGTTCTTCGACGACTACGCCAACACCATCGTCGTCGGCTCCACCATTCGCCCGTTGAGCGACGAAAATAAGATCAGCCGCGAGAAACTCGCCTATATCGTCGACTCCACCGCCGCTCCCATCGCCGGCGTGGCGATTATCTCCACCTGGATCGGCTACGAGGTCGGTCTCTTCGAGGATCTGGCCCATCAGTTGCACCTCGACATGAGCGGCTACGAGATCTTTCTGGGCATCATTCCCTTTCGTTTCTACTGCATCTTTGCCCTTGCTCTGGTGTTGTGGAACGTCTTCCAATCCCGCGATTTCGGCCCCATGCTCGCCGCCGAACGGCGCGCCGCCACCACCGGGAAGGTGCTCGCCGACGACGCCGTCCCCCTGACCAGCAAGTCCTTTCTCGACATCGGCCCCAAACAGGGCGTGACGCCCCGGTGGTACAACGCCGCCATCCCCGTGGGCGTGGTCATCGCCGCCACCATGGTCGGCATCTTCTGGTCCGGCGGCTCCGATGAGGGCATCATACCCGGCGACGTCGCTTCCTGGCAGGCCTGGCAGGACGCCTTTTCGAACGCCGATTCGGCCATGGTCCTGTTCTGGGCAGCCGCCATCGGCAGTATCGTCGCCGTCGCTCTCGCCGTCGGCCAGCGGCTTTTGAAACCGCTGGAAGCGCTCAACGCCTGGCTCAAGACCATTCCGTCGATGTGGATGGCCGTCGCCATTTTGGTCCTCGCCTGGGCGATCCGCACCGTCTGCGAGGATCTGGGCACCAGCATCTATCTCGTCGGCGCCGTCGAGGGGCTCATCACGTTGACCATGCTCCCGCTGATCACCTTCGGACTGGCCGCCGTCGTCGCCTTTGCCACCGGGACAAGCTGGGGGGCGATGGGCATCTTATTGCCCACCATGATCCCGCTGGCGTTTCAGATGGGCGACGGCTCCGCCCACGCCATGCTGGTGCTGATGCTGTGCTTTGCCGCCGTGCTCGACGGCGCCATCTACGGCGATCACTGCTCGCCGATCTCCGATACCACCATCCTCAGTTCCGTCGCCGCCGGAAGCGACCACATCGATCATGTGCGCACCCAGGCCCCCTACGCCACGGTGGCGATGGTCATCGCCGCCGGCTGCGGCTACATCGGTGTCGCCCTCGGCCTGTCGCCCTGGCTGGCACTCCCACTCGGAATTTTGGCACTGGGACTGGTGATGCGCTTGTTTGGAAAAGTGGTGTAATCCGAAGTCATCTGACGAGAAACCGGCGATCACTGCTCTTCGCCCATGACCCGGATCTGCGGAGTGGGCCCGTCAACATCCGGAATCTCTTCGTTCAACTCCCGGTAATGCTCCCGCAATACGTCGCCCAGTTCGGCAAACCAGGAGGCGTTCGGCGACGTCCTTCGCCACTGAAGCGTCAGTATCCGTCCCGGTGGCTGGTCTCCGAAACTGCGGACCACCAGCCCCTCTCCGGAGCGGACCTCCGAACTCAGCGCACTCGCCGGCAGAAGCGTCGCCCCCAGCCCGCTTTCGACCATCCGCACCAGCGTCGTCACACTGGCCGCCGTCA
>CAYUPT010000849.1:0-1762 GCA_964446725.1 uncultured Bradymonadales bacterium
TGAGAGTTCCGAATTCGATGAGGTCGTCGATCTGGAGGCGGTCGTCCGGGAATTTTCGAATCGTCAGGCACGGATCCTTGAGTGCCAGCGGCGGGATCACGGCGTTGACACGGGAACCATCGGCCAGCCGGGTATCGACCAGCGGAGTCGATTCGTCGATGCGGCGTCCGCGAGGAATGACAATTCGCTCGATGACGGTCATCATCGACTTCTCATCGTTAAAAAACCGGTCGGTCAATACGATATTGCCGTCCAGCTCGCAGTAGATATGATTGCGGTCGACGACCATGATCTCGGAGACGCCCTTGTGCTTGACCAGATCTTCGATCGGTCCCAGACCGCAGACCTCATCCATCATGTCTTTGAAGACTTCGTCGACCGTATATGGATTCGGTATCTGGTCGCGCCGGCGCTGCAGAAGTTCTTTGAGCTTCGAGGAGACCTGTCGGACGACGCGCGGCGAGCTGTAATCGGTGATCTCAAAGCTGTGCAGGTCGAGACGCTGCTTGAGTTCGTCGTGCAGATCGGATTTGAAATCGACCAGCGCTTGCCGGGTCTCCGGGTCGTGGATCACGACTTCCTCGCCCAGCAAATTGACGCGCGGCTCTTCGTAATCGGTCTCCGGCGCCAGATCGCCGAGCAACTCCTGGACCGAATCGCTGCCCGGCCCGTTGCCCGACGATGAGTTCGAGTCCGACGGGTCCGCCGACGACGACGCACCGGACGGCGCCGGCGGTCCGTCATCGGGTCGTGTTGCCACCGGTGCCGAGGCCTGCTGGCGCCCGGCGTTACCGCCATTGGCCTGCCCGTGGCCGTGGGAAGCAGCGCCGCGACCGCCGCCGACACCGTTGGGCGATTGGCTCTGGCCCTCCGCATTTTCGATGCAGAACCGATAGGGTTCGATGGTCGCAAATTCGCCGAGGCGCAACTCGCGGACCCGGTCGACGCGCTCCCCGTTGACGAAGACGCCGTTGGCCGACTGATTGACCAACATGATCCGATCACGCATCACTTTGACGAGGGCGTGACGGCGGCTGACGGTCTTGCTGCTCAGAACAATGTCATTGTCCTGACTCCGGCCCAGCGACACCTCCATAACCGGCTGCTCGAGTGGAAATAGGTACTCCTGTCCGCGGTTATCGAGAACTCGAATTTGTTTCATACTGCTGCCTCACCAATCATCACGCGCTTAAGGTTCGACATCGTCGAGCTCCGGAAGTTCGTCAGCGCCGGCCCCGGCATCCAGAAGTCCCTGAAAGACGCCCTGGACAATCGTTCGATGCTGGTCGGTTCCCGGCTCGTAGACCCGCGGTGTGATAAACAACGCGTTATTCAATTCCTCGGTAAAGTGGGTTCGGCTCTTAAAGGCCCAGCCCAGAATCGGGATATTCTTGAGCATCCAGAATCCGCGTTCCGTGGTCTGATTATCGATATTTTCCTGAGCGCTGATCAACACCGACTGGCCTTCCATCATATTGACCGTACTGCTCACTTCCGTACCCCGAAGTCCCGGCATATCGCCGACGCCGAGTGAAAAGTCTACTTCCTCGTAGGCCATATCCACTTCCAGCTTGACCCGGTTTTCGAAGTCCATAATCGGTGTAACGTCGACCTGAAGCCCAAATGGGATCTGCTCGATGCCGACTTCCTGCACACCGGAGACCCGAAAGAGCAATGTCCCGCCGGAGACGTATGTAGCGTCGGTGCCGGCTTCGGTCACAATCGTGCCCTGCTGGATGGTCTTGATCATCCCCTGCTCAAC
>CAYUPT010000850.1:0-1757 GCA_964446725.1 uncultured Bradymonadales bacterium
GTTTGCGGGCTGGAAAGACCGCGACGAAGTCGTGGAGGCCCTCTCCGAACACCACCTGCTTATGACGCCCAGTGTGGTCGCCGAAGACGGCGATATGGAGGGCATCCCGGTGGTGCTCATGGAGGGCATGGCCACCGGAATTCCGGTCGTAAGCACTCGCCACAGCGGGATTCCGGAACTCGTCGAGGACGGCGAATCTGGACTGTTGGCCGATGAGCGCGATGTCGACGAACTCGCCGAACACCTGCGGACGTTGCTTCAAGACCCCTCGCTGTGGGAACGGATGGGGCGGCGGGGCCGCCAGATCGTCGAAGAGGAATTTTCCGTCGATGTCCTCAACGAGCGCCTTTTGGTGCTGTTGGACGAACGCTTCGGCGACCACAGCCTGTAATCGAGCAGTTTTTGAATCCAACGAAGAATCGGACGCCACGAGATGTCAACACTAGACCGAGAAACCATCGTCTGTTTTTCGTCCCAGCGCTGGCGCGACAAGATGTGGACGAATAAACAGCACATCATGAGTCGCATCGCCAAAGAGCACGACGTGGTGCACGTCGACCACGGCCTGCGACCGCTGGTGCAGTATCTGGCCGAAAAGCTGTGGTATCACACCGACGAGTGCTGGCCGCCGCACAAGCTGTTGTACGACGGCGTCGCCCACGAGGAGGGCAACCTGCATATTGGGGACGGCTACGCGCCGATATGGACGGGCCTTCTTTCTCACAGCAATCGGATCCGCGACTTTTTCACCTTCGATATGAAGGTGATGATGGCCCGCAATTTCGTGGCCGAAAACGTCGATGACGCGCCGATCGCCTGGGTCTACCACCCCGGCTTTGGCGACGCCGTCGACAAATTGGACCACAAATTGCTCGTCTACGACTGCGTCGACAACTACGAGGCCTTTCCGTTTTACGGCGACGACACGGAGTGGCTCAAAGCCCGCGAGGAGCGACTCTGCCGGGCGGCAGACGTCGTCTTCTGCACCAGTCAGACGCTCTACGACGACCGCAAAGAGTACAATCCCGACAATACCTACCTGGTCCACAACGTCGGCGACGCCGCTCACTTCAAGACCGCACTGGACCCCGATCTGGAGGTCGCCGAAGAGATCGCCGAACTCGACGGACCGGTTGTCGGCTTCGTGGGCGCCGTCAGCGACTACAAGCTCAATATCGACTGGGTCTGTCAGACCTGCGAGGCCCGTCCGGACTGGAATTTCGTCATCATCGGACCGGTCGGCGTCGGCGACCCCAATACGGACGTCCAGTCCCTCAAAGACCTGCCCAACGTCCACCTCCTCGGACACCGCGACTACCAGCAGCTTCCGCGCTACCTCAAAGGCGTCGACACGGCGGTCATTCCCTACCGCATCAACAGCTACACGGAGTCCGTGTTCCCGATTAAGTTTTTCGAATACCTGGCGACCGGAAAGCCGGTGGTCATCTCCAATCTGCCTTCGTTGTCCGACTTCTACGACACCGTCGAGGTCGCCCGCGACGGCGACCAGTTCATCGAGTGCTGCGAGCGCGCCATGGCCGACGACGACCAGGACGCCAAGCAGCGGCGCATCGAATTGGCGGAAAAGCACTCCTGGCCGGAGCGGGTCCGCAAAATGATGGAACGCGTCGAAGAGCGTCTGTAGCCGCCAAGTGTAGAACGACGGAACCGCAAAGAGGCGCAAGGGGAGGAGTTCAAAACTATGGGTGTTCGGGCGAGAGGTAGAGGTGGGACGCGGAGGATTTGACGGTAAAAAG
>CAYUPT010000851.1:0-1750 GCA_964446725.1 uncultured Bradymonadales bacterium
AAGCTGGGCCTGACGCTCGGAGGTGCGCAATTCATCGTAGATCGCCCAGACCGACAGTGCGGCGATGATGGCAAACAGGTACGATACAGTCCACCAGGGGTGGTTACGGATCACGGCGATCATGGGCATGGCCCGCGAAAAAATAGACGGTCAGTAGTCGAACAACGGTGGCAGTGCAGTTGCTGAAATCATCGATTTCGGGCTCCGAATCCGAAGCGGTATTTCGTCGCCGGCGTGAATACAGTCATTGGCAGTGGCCCTTTGCGCGGCGGGTCCAAAGGGCGTTTTCTGACTCCGTTGTACGGGGACACGGTGGAGTCGTGATTCGTTGGCGTCAGGTAAGTGGTGGACCACCTGAAACCGGGAATTGGTCAACACCGACTCGGAGAAGTTCATTCTCGGAAATATCAGAAAAATATTCTCCCGTAGGAAATGGCAGAAATTTGTTGGCCGAGCCCCCCCTGTTGGCAGTTATGGTCAGTCCCGGCGAAATCCAAATCGGCGGCATGTTGATTTCTCCTTTGGGAGTCTTCTGGAGGGTGTCCAGTTGATCTGTAAGTGGTTGATAGTATTGATCTTTTTGTCTGCAAAGGGAAGCTCGTTTTGTAACGATTTGCGCGCAGAACAATGACCGGATCGAGGTATGGTACAGGACCGACTCCGGGGAGGTTCTTTGACCGAAGTCTGGTGGTGGGCGCCCGGAGCTGGCGGAATGGTCCATGTTCTGACGAGTCGCTGAAGTTTCGACGTTGTGAACTACGGGGGAGCCGTGGCATGGTGGTCGCAGTAGCCGAGCGTCACAGTCGGGCATTCCGCCCCGAGAGGGCTTCAGAGCGATGAGCGAAGATTCGAGATCAAGCCAAAGCACGGAGGGCACCAAGGTTTTTGCCGGTCGTTATGCATATCGTAAGCCCCTGGGGCGCGGTGCCGGCGGATCCGTATACCTCGCCGAAGACCTGCATTCGGATCGGCGCAAGGTGGCATTGAAGGTATTGTCCGAAGAGGCCTGCGATACGGTGCAGGGCAAGATGCTTCGCCGGGAATTTGAAATTCTCTCCAAGCTCGATCACCCCAATCTGGTCCGGGTCTACGATTACGGTAAATTGCCCGATGGCGGGGTGTATCTCGCCGAGGAGTACATCGACGGGTTTAGCCTTCAGGATGCCCGAGCGCTGCTGGAGCCGGAGGCGCTCATCGATCCCACGTTGCAGGTCCTCCAGGGGTTGGCCTATCTGCACGGGATGAGCATGATTCACCGGGATATTAAGCCCGCCAATGTCATGCTGTTGTGGCTCGACGACGCCACGGCCCGTCCGATGGTCAAACTCGTCGATTTTGGTCTGTCGAGTATGGATCCCAAGCGCGACACCCTGCGCGGAGGAACCCGTTCGTATATGGCGCCCGAGATCATTCGCGGCGACAAGGGAGAGTATCGCTCCGATCTCTACAGCCTGGGCGTCACCCTGTACTACGCGCTGTGCGGGGTGTTGCCGTGGGGGCCGCGGAGCAAAGAGGATCCTCCGCCGACGGACGAACAATTTCGCCCCCCCGATCCCCATCGTCTCAATGAGGACGTGCCGCTGGAGCTGAGTCGGTTTACCATGGCGTTGTTGCGCCAGGTTCCGGACGTCGAATACGCCGACGCCGGGGAGGCGCTGCAGGCACTGGCCGCCGATGCCGGTGAATTGGAGGCCCGTTCTGTCGGCCAGATGGCCAATTCGCTCGACGTCTCTGCGGCGCCGGTGAGCCG
>CAYUPT010000852.1:0-1750 GCA_964446725.1 uncultured Bradymonadales bacterium
CCCCCGGGCTCCTTCGCTACCGCGTCCGTCACCCGGGGCTACGATCCAGTCTTGGCGGGGGTCGGTTTTTCGCGGTTCGGGGTTTCGACGGTATCGGTATTTCGACGATATTGGTTCCCTTTGCCCCTTTGCCCCTTTGCGGTTCCAAACGTTTTTGACCTTCTTTCGCCCCTTCGCGGTTCGTTCAGAGCTTGCGGTAGATGGTGCGGGTGGCGATGCCGAGCAATTTGGCCGCCAACTTCTTGTCTCCCTGCGTCATCTTCAGCGTCTCGTGCAGCACCATCTGCTCGATCTCTTCGAGCGACGTCCCCAGCGGTATCGTAATATGCCGCCCCTCCGAACTGCCGGACTCCACGTGCTCTGACAGATCGTCGACATCGATCAAATTGTCCGTATCGAGCACCACGGCGCGCTCGATGGCATTCTCCAGCTCCCGCACATTGCCCGGCCAGTCGTAGTCCTGAAGCGTATCCAGCGCCTCGGCGCTAAACCCGGAAATTTCGCGGTCGTTTTCCGCGCGGTAGACCTGCAGGAAATGTTCGGCCAGAATCGGAACATCCTCCAGCCGATGGCGAAGCGGCGGAATTTTGATGCCGATCACATTGAGTCGATAATACAGGTCTTCGCGGAAATTATCCTCCTCTAACTCCGCCTCCAGATTCTTGTTGGTGGCGGCGACGATGCGGACATCGACTTCGGTGGGCCGATTGGCGCCCAGCCTCTCGAATTCGCCCTCCTGGAGTACGCGCAACAACTTGACCTGGACCTGCGGCGACATCTCGCCGATCTCGTCCAGAAACAACGTCCCCCCGTCGGCGGCCTCAAAGCGGCCCATCTTTCGCTCGTTGGCCCCGGTAAACGCCCCCTTTTCGTAGCCAAATAACTCGCTTTCCAGAATCGACTCCGGCAGCGCCGCGCAGTTTACGGCAATAAAGGGGTCGTCGGAGCGATGGCTGAGCCGGTAGATCATCTCCGCAAATAGCTCCTTGCCGGTGCCGCTCTCCCCGGTGATCAGCACCGTGGCGTCCGACGGCGCGACCTGGCGGACCCGGTCGACGGCCTCGCGCATCAGCGGCGACTGCCCGACGATGGTGCGCTCCTCCTCCAGGTCGGCGAGTCGGGCTTTGAGTTCTTTATTTTCCACCACCAGCGCCTGGCGCTCCAGCGCCTTTTCGGCGGCCTTTAAAATCGTGGCCCGCTTAATGGGCTTGGGAACGAAGTCGTAGGCCCCCTCCTTCATCCCCTTGACGGCCCGCTCGACGGTGCCGAAGGCGGTCATCAAGATCACCTCCGTATCGGGCTGGAGCGTCTGGGCCAGCTTCAGGACGTCCATCCCGTCGATATCGGGCATCATCAGGTCGGTGATCACCAGATGAAACTTCTGTTCTCGCATCAAATCCAGTGCCTGCTGGCCCCCGGAGGCCGTCACCACTTCGTGGCCCTCTTTTCGAAATAGTCGCTCCAGCGTCTCCAGATGGGCGACCTCGTCGTCGACCAAAAGTATGCGCGCATCTTCGAGCTCCATGGGCACTCCTGAACCATAGGTTGGTCTGTCTTGACGGCCGCAGCATTGTTACAGGACTTCTGGCACAAATTCATTCCATCACCGCAAACGCGCTCCGGCCCGCAGGTGGCTTCAATATCGTTGAAGCGGCGCCCCCATCGCCGCCGGTGGTGCGCGTTGCAACGTATCGAGCGCTGCGATAAACTCCCAACATCACGATGGTTGTCACCTGTACCGGGCCACAAT
>CAYUPT010000853.1:0-1749 GCA_964446725.1 uncultured Bradymonadales bacterium
TGGCGCAAAATCGGCCGGCGAGACGATGTGGAGCTTATGTGCAACAGGCTCCTAGCTTTAGGCTTAACTACGAGATGTGACCAATAGACAGCGGCCTTGGGCCGTTGGGGAGCAAAGTTTGACGACATACCGCCGGCGTCGAACCCGTTTGTCGGGATTCGGCACCCGCACTTTACCATTCGCGTAGGAAAACGAAGTATGAGAAGCTGCACGTGCGAGTTTTTCTACCCGCTTCGAGACCTCCGATGAACCACACGTCGTCACCGCTCATTCTGGTCGCCTTGCTGTCGGTCCTCGGCCTCGTCGGTGGACTCGGCGCCTGCTCGAGTTCCGATGGCACAGACGCCAATCAGGACCACAACGACGCAGACAACGCATCGACCAACCACAACGGCTCCGGCGACAACGCCAACAACCAGGTCTGCCAGCCCGAAAGCACCCGCTGTAGCGGCCCGGACAACGTCGAAATTTGCAGCGATGACGGCGCCGGCTGGCAGACCGAAGCCTGCGACCCCGGCCAGCGCTGCGATGAGGCGGCCGCTCAGTGTACCGAGGAGATCTGCGACAGCGGCACCTTCGATGGCTGCACCGACGACGGCGACCACCGCCACTGCAACGCCAGTGGCACCGACTGGGTCACCGGCGCCTGCCCCGACGACAGCGCCTGCACAGACGGCGGCTGTGATGTCACCGAATGCACCCCCGGCTCGAAGCGATGTGCCGACTCCGGTACCGTCGACACCTGCAGCGAGGCCGGCGTCTGGGTCAGCTCGGCAAATTGCCCCTTCGGCAGCGAGTGCTTCGACGGACAGTGCGAGGAGCTGTGCGAGATCTCGTCGAAAATTGCCACCTACATCGGCTGTGAATACTGGTCGGTGGACCTCGACAACTTCCAGGAGGCCTTAGACGAGCCGCACGCCATCATTGTGACCAACCACAACGACGAGCTCGAAGCCGAGGTCCGGCTCTTCGAGGGGCACTCCGAACGCCAGATCACCACCGGCGCCGACGGCAATACCTTCGACACCACCATTCCCCCCGGCCAGGCGCGCATCTATCAGGTCGCTCCCGGCTATGTGCACTCCGGCACCGAGCGCTTCCAGGATATGGCGATCCGGGTCTCCAGCTCCATTCCCGTCGTCGCCCATCAATTCAACCCACTCAACCACGTCGAGGTCTACTCCAACGACGGGTCTCTGCTGCTGCCCACCGATGCGGTGGGCACCGAGTACTGGGCCAAGAGTTGGTACAACCGAAGCGACAACGTCGAGCTACGCGGCTACGTTACGATGGTCAACTCCTCGACCGTCGACAATGACGTCACCATTCGACCGTCCGCCCAGGTCGTCGCCGGCTCTCAGATTGGGACCATCGACGCCGGAGAAGAGCGGACCTTCGAGCTGTCGCCCGGCGAGTCGATCAACCTCGTGGCTTCCGGCACCGAATTAAACGACGCCCAGATCGACGGCTGCCTCGCCGACCCGGAGGGCAATCCCGACGAATCGACACCCTGCCCCGACCTGACCGGTACCCACATCGAATCCGACCACCCGATCACCGTCTTCGGCGGCCATCAATGCGCCAATGTATTGCTCGGCACCGACCGCTGCGACCACATCGAATCGCTGCTTCCGCCCGTCGATACCTGGAGCACGGAGTACGTGGGCACCAAGTTCGAGCCCCGGGCCGCCGGCCCACTTCCGGAGCCCGATCTCTGGCGGGTCATCGCCTCCGAGGACAATACCCGCA
>CAYUPT010000854.1:0-1747 GCA_964446725.1 uncultured Bradymonadales bacterium
GCTCACCCGAGCGCTACTAGACAGGATGGAAGACGACTGGATATCGTGGCACCGAAACATCGAGACAGTCGAAGGTGAATTCATCCGAAAGCGCCTGATCGCCGAACCTTGTGCCGGCGATCTGTGGATTGACCGCGAACTCCGGCGTCAGAGCTACCTGACCGTCACCGGCGACATCGACGACGGGTGTCCGGTCCACTACCGAGGCTGTAACTTTTTCAGTCAGAGAGCAGACGTCTACGCCGACGCCGACGCCATCATCACCAACCCGCCATTTAGCCACGGCCCTCAGTTTGTGCGACGGGCTCTCGGGCTGACCGGCCAGGTCGCCTGCTTGCTCCGGTTGTCATTTCTCGAACCCTGCGAGTCTCGGGAGTCTTCGGCACGGGCCGACCTGCTCAAGAAGCTCGACCGCGTCGTCGTACTACCTCGTGTCAGCTTCTACCGCGGTGACGTCGGCACCGACTCGGTGACCTGCGCGTGGTTTGTCTGGGATAATGACAGTACACGTAATCGAACGGCGGACCTCGAGATCGTCACTGAAAAAGAGCTCGCCGAGCACGCCGGCCAGAAGACGTTATTTAAGGATGCATAATGGCACAAATAGAAATCACATTCGACCCGCCCGAAGACCCCGACGTCGCTCCGCCGAAGATGGGCGACGACATGGTCTGGCTTCCCGGTGTCGACCTACCGGTCAAGATGCCCCAGTCCCACGGGCCGCAACCTCAGAGAGCGCGACGTCTCAAGAAAGTCATCGACGACATCTGGGAATTGACCCACGACCGGCATGCCTTCGACAAAGCCTGTGAGATGTGGCTGATCACATTGCGGCGATTCGAGTCCGGTGCCGATGAGCGCGAAAAGCGGTACCTGGAGATCGTCGGCCAGTGGGGTCGCCCCGCCGTACAGAAGGTCTGCGAAGGTTTGGCCATTCTCGTCGACCATTTCCGTGACCACGGCGGATTCTACGATTTACTAGGTCAGACCTACGAGCTGTGTGCCGACGACTGGGGCGGCCAGGTACTCGGCCAGTATTTCACGCCATGGCCCGCCGCCCGAATGATGGCCCGGCAGACCATGGAGGGCGTTAAAGACCCCATCGATGCCGGGGAAACTGTGACGGTTCATGACCCCGCCTGCGGCTCCGGTGTTATGCTTCTGGCGGCCAAATCGGTCGTCGCCGCCCGCTGCGGACGTAGGTCGCTCCGTTATCTGAAATGCTACGGGCAGGATATCGACTCGATTTGCTGCACGATGGCGCGGATTCAGGAGCGGATGAGTAATATCCCGTGGCTGCTGAATTTCTATGCTGCGACGTACTCAGAAGCCGCAAACAAACAAAAACCAACTTGACACCCCGCCCGCACATGGTAACGTGCGTCTACACGCTGAGACCTCGCACCATCAGCGAACAAAAATTTACGACGTCCCCGCAAGGGGCCACAGGCGCGTCGCCGGTCCCATCTTTTGCGAGGTCTCAGCCGGCGCCGCGCCTTATTTTTTCACTGACGGAGTATGATATGTACCAGTACCACCACGAGCTCACCGACCAGCAAGTCCACGAGCTGGGCGACCCCGCCCTCTCGCATGACCTCAATAACCTCCGACAAATCCACGGATCCACCATCATCGTCGAATGCAGCATCGACGGCGACGGCACCGTCGAAGTCACCGACGCCCACGTGGGCGACCACGACAACATCGCCGATGATCAGATCAGCATCGACGACCTCATCGACTACGG
>CAYUPT010000855.1:0-1746 GCA_964446725.1 uncultured Bradymonadales bacterium
TTGGCCTCGTGTCCGCCAGCGGTCAGTGTGCGCGGCTTTTTGAGCGTCTCCACACCGAGGACTTGGTCGTTCCACAGATGGGCAATCTCGAGTGTGGTCCCCTCGTCGCTGTCCTCGAAGAAATTGGCGGTGTACAGCTCCGTATCGGAGACCCGCTTGCCCTCCGGCGCCTCCGTCGGAATCCACTCCCCATCGGGATCGTAATACCCGTGGGCAACCTGCCAGGTTCCCTGGTCGTCGTAGTGACCGTAACCGTAGTGGTAGGCGCCGTCGCCGTCGTAATAGCCGGGGATATAGTTGCCGGCATCATCATAATATCCCTGCAGCGTAAAGGGCTCGACGACAGTCCCGTCCTCGAGTTCGATATGCCCTTCGGGAATTTCACCGGGAGCGACGGCCGCCTGCGCCTGCTCGGCTTGTTGTCGTTCATTGGGATCAAAGACCTGGAGGCGAACGACAGTTTCGCCAAACCGCATCTCGTCGCCGTCACCGACGATGGACTTCGATATCTTTTCACCATTGACGTAGGTCCCGGAGGCGCTTCCGAGATCAATGGCCTGATAGGTGCCGTCGCCCTGGTTTTCGAGCACGGCGTGGATGCGCGAGACATTCGGGTCGTCGAGGTGGAGCTGAGAGGTGGCCAGCTTACCGACTTTGATTTTGTCTTCATCGAGTTCGATCGACTCTACGACCTCCCCGTCGTCGAGAATGTCGATCTGAAGAATCAAATCTTGTTCACTCATCGCATCCTGCCTTCCGGTCTGGACTGCCTGCGTATCGCCGATCTACAAGGCGCTGATCTGTGGCGAGCACTTCGAGATTCGCCGATTATTCAAGGCGCTCGACGCTCTCGAGCATCTCCGGGATAAAATCCTCGCGTACATCGATCAGATTCGAGGTCTGTCCGCGGTCGTCGCCGGTAATTTGTTCGCCATCGGGGCGGACCAATGCGCCTTCGACATCTTCTCCATCGAAGTTGTAGACCGTCTCTTCGGGCTCGTCGTCGGCAAACGCCGTCGACGGAGCCATCAACAAGCCACCCAGTGCCAACATCACCATCAATCGCTTCATCGGCCTCTCCTGATATCGAGAAAAAGAGTTCGTGCAGCAACCCGGCGTGCGATCGTCGCCATCAATTGTAGAAACAAGTAGGTTCGACTCTTAGACTATCAGACGGCGCCGATGCTGCAAGGCGAAGCCCCGTAACAGCCGGTAACGACGCAACCGGGAATCGCCGATCCGGGGGCACACCGACGGCCGACACTTGCGACGCCAGAGTCACCTCCGCACTGCGACAGTCCACAGCGCATCTCATTCCTCAGGACTTTCGGCGCTGTCGTCGACTTCTGAGGGCCCGGCGTCGTCATCGACTTCATCGTCGGCCTGCTCCATTTCCTCCATCGCCGCCATTTCCTCGGCGAGGGTGTCGCGGTCGTCGCGAAGATTTGGAATCTCGTTGCCCAGTGTTTCGAGAATTTCCTCGACCTCGTCGATACGCCCTTCCGCCCGTTCTCGCTGGCCGGCGCGCTCCTCGTCGCTGAACTCGAGAAATCGCTGATAATGCACGATGGCCTGTTCATAGTGGCTGATGGAATTCTCCATATTTTCAATGGAGTGATCCATCATCGACACCGGATCGTCGGGGTCATCGGGTTCGGAATCGACGCCGAGTTGGGCATTCTGTGCGAGGTGTTCGTGCTCCAGGACGGCCAGATTGAACTGGATTTCCGGATGCTCGGGCTCCAT
>CAYUPT010000856.1:0-1736 GCA_964446725.1 uncultured Bradymonadales bacterium
ATCGCCACCAACAACAACATGACCCTCGCCCCGTGGAACGCACTGGTCGTCGACGCCGCAATACCGAGGATCCAGAACATCAAGACACAGGGCAAAAAGCCGAGGACCAATCCAAAGGCCGCCATCCGGAGCACACCGGTCGACGGAGTGAAGCGACCGATAAAGCGCATCGCCCCAACCGTCCATCGCGACGCCACGCCGGCGCCGCCATCGCCGGAACGGGCAAGCGCCACGGGCAGCAACTTCCAGATCCCAGCTCCCAGTACGGCGACGGCGACAACCAGCCCCGCCGTCTGGGCCACACTCTCGATCAACTCCTGGGCGGCCGCTCCCGCAAGGCCTGCAGCGGCGCCGAGTCCGGCGTAGACCAGTGCCCTTCCGGACTGATAGGCCAGTACGCCTTTGGTGGCCCGCCACACCCGAGCCGGCGCCGTCGGTGCTCGCCCGACGCCCATGCCGGCCGTCAGACTCGCCAAAATCGGACCGCACATCCCGATGCAGTGGACCGTCACCCACAGCAGGCCGATTCCAATGACCTGTGCGTAAAATGGTGCCATCTCACTCAAATCAAACGACTCCCGGTCAAGTAGTACCTCGACGAGGCCTCACAATGCCTCACACCAAGTGTACCTGCAAAAGCGGGTCCGTCGTCGACCGACATCTTGTCGCACCTGGCGGGCCCGGGAGTCAGATCAGGCGTTGGCTATCCGGGGCCCGATTTTACGTCCTCCGTCCACAGATGATGCCCAGACCTCAAGACGCGCAAATTTTGCGCATTACCGAAAAATCAGTGAAAAATTTTCACCACACTGTATCCGATTTGCCCTGCGACAACTCGACACACCCCAGAATACCGCGCTATATCAACGGCTTTCGCAATCGGTCCCAACTGTGGCATGAAACGTGCTGACTACCACTTGCGACGGGCCCGCTGCGCGTGGCCCGGCCAACTTTGACGTTTTTGTGATGCCACACTACCAGCCCAGCAGTCAGGAGGATGCGGTGACAGCTCGAGACTCGACACAACCCGCCGGAGAAATTCCGGAGGGGATGACAGAGATATCCTACGACGATAAGTCGACGCGATGGTTCGTCTTTGCCACCATTTTCTGGGGCATTGTCGGCATGGGCGTCGGAGTCTTGTTGGCCCTCCAGCTGGCCTGGCCGGAAGCCAATGAGCTGGGGAAATACTTTACCTTCGGTCGACTCCGACCGCTTCACACCAACGCCGTCATCTTCGCCTTTGCCGGTAACGCCATCTTTGCCGCCGTCTACTACTCGACGCAGCGGCTGGTGAAGGCCCGGATGTACAGCGATCTCCTCACCAAGCTCCATTTCTGGGGCTGGCAGGCCATCATCGTGTCGGCGGCCATTACATTACCGCTGGGCTTTACCCAGACGAAGGAATACGCCGAATTGGAGTGGCCAATTGCCATCGCCATTGCCGTGGTGTGGGTCATTTTTGCCATCAACTTCTTTATGACCCTCAAAAACCGGCGCGAAAAACACCTGTATGTGGCGCTGTGGTTTTATATTGCGTCGATCATCACCGTCGCCGTCCTCCACATCGTCAACAACCTGGCGATCCCCGTCGGCCTCTTTGAGAGTTACTCCATCTTTGCCGGTGTCCACGACGCCATGATCCAGTGGTGGTACGGCCACAACGCCGTGGCCTTCGTGCTGACGACCCCCTTTCTGGGCCTGATGTACTACTTTTTGCCCAAGGCCGCCGACCG
>CAYUPT010000857.1:0-1722 GCA_964446725.1 uncultured Bradymonadales bacterium
TTTGCTCTATTGGAGCAAGGGAGGCGATGACAGTCGGACTCCGTCGCTTCGCTCCAGTGTCACGACCATCTTCACCGCGACCGAGCCCGGGTTTTCGCAGGCAGGTCACGACGTGTCACTTGTAGGACGAGCTCGATCAGCGATGTAGATGAGTTTTCGGGAGTTGAGGTTTGTACATGACTGCGGCGACCACTCGTCGGTGAGCGGTAATTCGCCTTGCTCTTCGACGCCGGGCGAGCGCCCGAAATTTTGAAGGACGTCAAAAAAAACCGGGCGCCACGAAGGCGCCCGGTTAGGTGTCGATGCAGGGCTGTGGGATCAGCAGGAGGGAGTACTGACGTTCCAGCCGTCGTCGTTGGTCAGGTTCTGACAATCGAACGTCGGATTGCCGTTGAGATAGACCCCGTAGCCGTCGCTATTGGTCAGCGTCAACTGGTCGGCGGTTACATGAGCGTTGTCGATGACGAGGTTGGCCGGCCCCCGATTTTGGTAGGTCCATGCGTGGCCACCGCCGTCTCGAATCTCGACGTGTACGAGTTGATTGTCGCCGCTGACCGTGTCGTCGAAGTAGATACCTCGCCAGTAGCCGGGGATCGCTTCGTCACCGCGCAGCTCGATCGCAGCGCTGTCGGTGCCGGTCATGTTCAGACGTCCGTCTTCCTCGACGCGAAGTCCGGAGTCCTGGGTGAAGACGAATTCATTGCCTTCGGCGACTTCCAGGGTTCCATCTTTGATGTCGATAACGGTATCGACGAGGACCGGAACATTGAATTGGGCCCACTGGGCATCGTCGTCGACGTTTCCGTTGCGGATTTCGATGGCGCTGTAGTCGGCGCCGTTGCCCGAGTAGTCGGTCTCGGCATTGAGGGAGGCGATGGTTCGCGCCGAGCCGCTGACCGGGGGACCGTCATTTTCGGTCAGGACGCTGTCGCCGGTAAGCGAGACATCCTCGGTGGCCCGCATCCAGAGTCCGGCGTAGCCACTGTTTTCGAGGGTGACCTCGTCGAGTTCGACCCGGGAATTACTGACGACGATGTTGCCGGGTCCCCGATTTTGATAGGTCCACTCGTGGCCGCCGGCGTCGGTGATGGTGACGTGGCGAAGGACGTTGTCGTTGCTGTTGGTGTCATCGAAAAAGATACCGCGCCAGTATCCGGAGTTCGGCTCGTCACCGCTCATCATGATCGGATCGGTGTCGGTGCCCTCGGCATTGAGGCGGCCCGTTTCCTCGACGCGGAGTCCGGAGTCACCGCTGAAAATCAAGTCGTTGCCGGCATCGATCTCGAGGGTTCCGTCTTCGATGTCGATGACGGTGTCGATGAAAATCGGGACGTTGAGATCGTCCCACTGGGCATCGTGGTCGATGTTGCCGCTGCGGACTTCGATGGCACTGTAGTCGCCGTCGTTGCCCGAGTAGTCGGTGTCGGCGTTGAGGGCGGCGATGGTCCGGGCGCTGCCGCTGACGGGAGCGTCGGCGTTGGCGGTCAGGACGTTGTTGCCGGTCAGTGTTACGTCCTCTGTCGCCCGCATCCAGAGGCCGTTGCCTCCGCTTTCACGAAGATCGACATCTTCAATACGGACCTGGGAGTTGTTGATGACGATGTTGCCGGGTCCCCGATTTTGGTAGGTCCACTCGTGGCCGCCGCCGTAACTGATTTCGACGTTCCGCAGCACGTTGTCGTTGCTGCGAGTGTCGTCAAAGAAGATTCCACGCCAGAATCC
>CAYUPT010000858.1:0-1721 GCA_964446725.1 uncultured Bradymonadales bacterium
GTAGACGAGCGCTGATTTCAGGCTCTTGAGATCGCTGTCGAGGGCGTCGGCGACGCCGGGATACTGAACTTTGACGGCCACATCGGTGCCGTCGTCCAGTCGGGCCCGGTGGACCTGGCCGAGGCTCGCGGAGCCGACGGGTTCGTCGTCGAAATACTCAAAGACGGTCTCCAGGGGCCGGTCGTAGGCCTCTTCGATCTGGCGCTGGACGGTCTGATAGGTCATCGGTGGCGCGTCGCGCTGAAGCGAGGTCAACACGTCGGAAAATTCGTCGGGCAACAACTCCGGGTCCGCCGAAAGAAGTTGACCGATCTTCATTGATGCCCCTTTGAGTTCGCCGAGGACTTCGGCGGCGCGGGCCGCATTTTTCTCGAAGGCTTTTTTGACGGCCTCTTCGCGACGCGACTCATCACCGGGGCGAAGGGCGTTTCCGACCTTGCTCATCAGGCTGGATGCACCGACTTTGGCGCCCATTTTTCCCAATTTCCAGGCTCGGCTCCACTTGCCGGTGGGGACGTCTTCGCCCTGTTCGCCGGCCAACTCTTCCCAGTCGTCGCTCATCGTGTACCTCGGTGGTGATATTCAATGTTCTGCTACTCTAGGAAACAGACGAAGCGGCGGCTACCTTCCATCGGATCGACGCCCGCGGTGTCGGGATGCCGACTCCACCGCACCGGGCCTGCTACGGTGTCGGAATCATCGGGCTTCCGGGATGTCGACGGTGGTCATGCCGATGCCCGGTGATTCTTCGACATCGGGTTCGACGTAGCGTAGATCGCGGATAATGACGCGATGCCCGTCATCGATGTTCTGAACCTCGAAGACCGGAAAGCGCATCCAGTTGACGAAGCCCTGCACCGATTCGTCGTCCAATGCGGCAGCCACAACGCCCTCCGGTTCTTCAATGGGTTGGGGGGCGAAGCGCTCTTCGACCTGTGGTTCGTCGAACAAATTGATCGTCAAGCCGTGGTAGTGGCGATCGGTTTCGGCGACAATTTCGCGGGAGAAGGGGTTGGCCGGAAGGGGGCCGGTCATGATCTGGGCAGTGCGGACATCGTCGCCCAATTCGTCGGTGACAACGTCTTGGGCCACCTTATTGCCGGCCATCATGGCCGCCAGATACAGACAGACGGCGGTGACACAGGCGACGGCAACGCGGCGGTTTTCGTCGGCGTCGACGCCGCGCCAGCGCGCCAGGGCAATAACCGCAACTCCAATCCACCAGACGGCAACAGCTGGTCCGGGAACCATCGGCGCCAGGGTGACCAGTGCGGAGGCCAGGGCGCCGACGACGAGCCATGCGCCCTGGCTGAGCCTGGATCGAGAGTGAGCAAAAACGACACTGGCTCCCAGCAGCAACCACAGCCAGGGATCGACGATAAACAGGGTGTCGCCGTAGAACCATCGGTCGTCAAAGGGCATCAGCAGCCGAACGCCGTAGGTATTGAGCCAGTCCAAAAAGAAGTGGCTGACTACCCCCAGAAACGACAGCCCCAAAACCGCCGGGAGTTTGACCGGTGATTTGTCGGGGGCTCGGCGCCGTCGAAACCAGCGGTCATAGGCGTAGACCAACACCGTCAACAGAAGCGGAAGCACTACGAGGGCGGCAATACCGTGCGTTAGACCGCGGCGATACAACAGGGAGGCGTCCTGGCCGACAAATGTGAAGACGGCGTCGATGTCGGGAATGTTGGCGCCGATGATCAGCGTCGCCGTCGCCA
>CAYUPT010000859.1:0-1713 GCA_964446725.1 uncultured Bradymonadales bacterium
CACCACCTTCGCCCCCGACACCCTCGGCGCATTCACCCTGACCGTCGAGCGCACACTTCGCTGACAATAACCGACGCCGCCTTACGGGCGGTCGTCGATTCGCTTCACCAGTCTGTCGAGCTCGTCTTCAGCAAATACTTCAATATCGTGGCGCCGCAACAGCGCCGCCGTCACCCCCATCCCGTCGCGGCGGGTCCCGGAAAAGCTCCCGTCGTAGATCGTCGACGACCCGCAGGACGGGCTCTTGGATTTGAGGACGGCAAACCGGACGCCGTGGCGCTGTGCGACCTCCAGGGTGTGGCGGGCGCCGGCGACGAAGGCATCCGTAACATCTCGTCCCTGTTGGGTCTGCAGTCGGGCCCGTCCGTCGAGGACATCGCCCCCGTCGCCACCGCAGATTTCGGCGGCCGGTCTCGGCACGGACAATCCACCGGCGACTTCCGGACAGACCACCACCAGCCGGCCCTCCTTCTGCCAGCGCTGGAGCCGATCGCCGGTCGGCGTCGACGCCTCTGCGTCGTAGCGCACCCGGTGGCCCACCAGACAGGCGCTGACCAGAATCTTGTCCTCCGTCGATTTCGTCATTGCGCCCGCCTCCTGATCGCCCCCGTCGCCGGGGTCCAAGTCTCCAGGCCCATCCGATGGGAATGTCGCATGCCGCCCCAATTGTTTTCAACGCCCGGCCGCGGCCGCCGGTGATCGAAGACTTTTCGACATTCGGTTGCCTCCGCCCCCGTTCTGTCTACACTACGAGTCGACACTGCGCATTCGCCCGATCCGGACCGCCCCATCGGACATTCGAGCATACTCATTTCGCGCCCCCGACAGGAAGTATCCCGAACATGTCGTCTACCGATCGCCACGACTCCGCACCGATGTCCCCCATTGCCAACAGCGATGAGGTGCTCGATGTCATGCCCGATATCATCCTGGAATTGACCCGGGATGGCCGTTACGTCGCCTTTCACATCGGTCCCGAACCCCAACTATACGCCTCTCCCGAAAAACTTGTCGGCAAGCATTACGGCGAGGTATTGCCGGAGGCGGTCACCCGTCAATTCGACGCCGGATTCGATGACCTGCGCCGCAGCGGGGAGGCGACGACCTTTAGTTACATGCTTCCCCGAGAAGACGAACTGGAGTACTACGAATGCCGTCTACTGCCCCTCAAGAGCGACCATGTTGTGGCGCTGATCCGAAATATGACCGACTCCTGGCGGGCCAAGACCGAGTTGCAACAGAGCGCATCGCGGTACCGCACGCTGGTCAACAATATCCCGGGACTCGTCTATCGCTGCGCCATCGACGATAACTGGACGACCCACTTCGTCTCCGACGCCATCGAGGAGATGGTCGGCTACGATGGCGATGAATTCATCTCCCAGCAGCGCGGTCTCGTCGAGATCATTCATCCCGAAGACCGCAATCACGTCCAGCAAACGGTGCGACAGGCCGTCGATGCCGACGAGCCGTTTCGCATCTCCTATCGCATGATCGATGCCGACGGCGAGGTCCGCCACGCCATCGAGCGCGGCCAGGCGATCTACGCCGAATTCGACGAGACGCGGTATCTCGACGGCGTTATCTTCGACGTCACCGAACTCCACAAGATGCGCCAGCGCGTTCTGGTCAACTCCAAGATGGCTGCCGTCGGCAATCTGGCGGCCGGCGTCGCCCACGAGATCAACAATCCTTTGACCGTCGCCCTGGCCA
>CAYUPT010000860.1:0-1711 GCA_964446725.1 uncultured Bradymonadales bacterium
GAACTTCGCCTCGATACCGATCTGGGTCGATTTCCCTACGACTCCGACGTCGCCGCCCATCTTCTGGAACAGGGGCTCAGCCGCGGCCAACTAAGACTCGCCTGCGACCTCGTCGCCCTGCAGCCGGGACTCTCCGATGCCGAGTCGCGCGCCCTGTTTATGGCCGTCGTCGCCAGCCTGGAGGCCCAGTTTCAGGGCAGTACCTTTGTGCCGCTTCCATCGAATTCGGATTATCTATTGCGCCGACTCAAGGCCCTGATTCCGGACACCCTCGGCCGAGGCGACGACTGGGCTGCCGACCAGCTCATCGAGACCCTCGCCGATCTGCTGGCCCGAGATGACCTCCAGATTGTGGGCCGCGGCCAGGACTTCAAACCACTGATCTGCGACGGCGAACGACTGTATCACCAGCGGCTGCTGCTGTACGAATCCCGGCTCGCCGACGCCGTGGCCGCCCGACTCGACAGCGGCGACGTCGAGCGCGACGACGAGACGCTGCGCGCCGCCCTCGATGACGTGCGCAATCGCCAGCCGCCCGGAAAGGACGGAACGCCCATTGAGCTCAACGCCGGCCAGCAATACGCCATGCTCACGGCGCTTCACCGACCGTTGACGCTGATCACTGGCGGTCCGGGTACGGGCAAAACCTCGATCATCGTCTCCATTTTGCGCATGCTGGTCCGACTCGGCACGGCGCCGCGCTCCATCGCCCTGGCCGCTCCTACCGGAAAGGCCGCCAATCGCATGGCGGAATCGATCTACGACCAGCTCGGCAAGCTCGAGAACCCGGCCGACGTCGACCGGCGACTGGGCGACGAACTCGACGATCCCAAAACGCTGCACCGACTGCTCAGCTACTCGCCGCGCCGCGATGAGTTCGGCCACCACCGACAAAACCCGCTGGCCCAGCGGATGGTCATCGTCGACGAATCGTCGATGATCGACCTGTTTTTGATGGAACGACTTTTGGGCGCCGTCTCCCCCGGTGCTCAGCTCGTACTTTTGGGCGACGCCGACCAGCTTCCCTCGGTCGATACCGGCGCCGTAATGCGCGATTTGATCCCCGATACGCTCTCCATCGACGCCCCCTGGAGTGATCTCGTCGACGGCGACTTGCCCGATGAGCACGGAGAGGCGCCGACGGCCCACTGTGCAGTGCGTCTGGAGACCAGCTACCGAATGCGAAAAGACGACCCGGCCGGTCGCGAAATCTTGACCTTTGCGCGAACAATCCGGGACTACGGCGAGGATGGCAAATTCCAGGCGCCCCACCGCTTCGACATCTCCGACGCCGACACCGCCGATGACTTCGAGGGCATGCAGATCTGGACGCCACCGACCGGCGGCTCCGACAACTCCCCGCAACTCGACGACGTTGTCGACTGGTGGTTCCACCACATGATTATGGGCGACGACTACGCGACCTGGAAGCGCCGCTTCAACAAAAGCTACGAAGTCGACGACAGCGGACGCCTCAGCGACGGCGCTCAGCAACAGGTTCGACAGCTCATCGACCACTTCGCCAGAGCCCGCGTCCTGACGCTGACCCGCGTCTTTTCGACGGGCTCTGAGCGGCTCAACGAGCAATTTCACCGCCACACCGCCCGCCTCGGCAATAACCGGACCGATGGGGATTACGACATTCATCCCGGCGAGCCGGTGATGATGCTTCGCAACGACTACGACCGCGACCTCTTTAACGGCGATCAGG
>CAYUPT010000861.1:0-1693 GCA_964446725.1 uncultured Bradymonadales bacterium
TTGCCGATCCTCGCTCGCCGCGTTAGATGCTCTCCGCGCTCCGTACTTTCTTCCTCAAATAAAATCTCTCACGCAAAAACGAACGTCTAATCGCCGACAATAAGATCAGGAGGTACGACACCACGCCATTTCACACTGCGCACTTTACAGGAGCCCGCCATGGCCGATGCCAAATTCAAGGGGTGGTACGATCGCAACCATCTCCCCCACTTCGATACCGACAAATACCCACAGATGATCACCTATCGCCTCGACGACTCACTGCCGAGACACGTCGTGGAGCGTCTCGTCGACGAAACTGCTGACGACGACGAGCGGACTATTCGCTATGAGCAACTTCTCGACAACGGATACGGCTCCTGTGTGCTCGAACGCCGTGACTGCGCCGAAGTTGTCGCCGAGAACCTCGAATATCACGCAGGCCATCGATACCGATTGCTCGACTGGGTGATCATGCCCAACCACGTCCACGTCACCTATGACCGGCCAACGCAATCGATGAGAAAAATCCTCAAGGGATGGAAGAGCTATACCTCTAACGAAATTAAAAAGGTGCTCGGGACCTTCGGTGACGGTGAATCGCTGTGGCAGGAGAGTTTCCACGATCGATTCGCCCGCAACGCGCAGCACCTCACGAATATGCAGGGCTATATCTTCTTTAATCCCGTTAAAGCCGGTCTCGTCTCCGATCCCTTTGACTGGCCTTATTCGAGTATTCATCACCACACCGACCAGCGCGATTCGATCATGCGCTGGTGGCGGCACAAGCAACAGGACTTCTGGAAATTCGGGCCCGGCGGGTGAGTTTGGTTGATTTTCTTGCGAGCTCCTCGGGGGCACTCCGGCCCACCTCCTCGCTCGCCGCCTTAGATGCTCTCCGCGCTCCCTATCGTGCACCGCGATTTTCGCGATCCACTTACAGCACCGCCTGGGCGAGGCCGAGGAAGATGAAGAAGCCGAGGACGTCGGTCATGGTGGTAATGAAGATGGTCGCCGAAGTCGCCGGGTCTTTGCCGATGCGGTCGAGGATCAGCGGGATGATGGTGCCGAAGAATCCGGCGATGATGAGGTTCAGAATCATCGAAATCCCGAGGACCAGACCCAGTAGCGGGCTCTGATTGACAAGGGAGGCGATAATGGCGACCAGGACGCCGGTAATGAGGCCATTGGCGGCGCCGGCGATAATTTCGTTGAAGATGGCGCGGCCGCCGGTGGACAACGTGATCTGCTCGAGGGCCAGCCCGCGGACGGTGACCGCCATCGACTGGGTTCCGGCATTGCCGCCCATACCGGCGACGACCGGCATATAGACTGCCAGGAGTGTGAACGCGGCGATGGTGTCCTCGAAAAACCCCACAGCTCCGGCGGCCAGAAAAGCAGTGCCGAGGTTGATAATCAGCCACTTGTAGCGGTGCTTGATCTTGGCGATCGGCCCGTCGAGAATGCTCTCCTCGAGGTTGACGCCCGTAAATTCATAGAGCGTCTCGGCGGCCCGTTCATCCATAATTCGCAGGAGATGTTGGACATCGATGACGCCCAGAATGGTGCGATCGTCGTTTAGAACGGCCACCGAGCTTTCGGGGTGTTCGCGAAAGAGCTCAAGGACCTCCGCGTCAGAGGAGTCGTAGGAGACGACCGGCGTTTCACGGATATGCTCGTCGATCTCAATGGACTCCTGCTCGGCCATGGCGAA
>CAYUPT010000862.1:0-1692 GCA_964446725.1 uncultured Bradymonadales bacterium
AATTCCTAAATCTCGATCTGGCCTACGATCTCCGAGATCGACTCCAGGCGCGCTACCCCAATCTTCGGGTGATCATGACGCGCTACGGCGACGAATCGGTCGGACTTAGCGACCGGGCTCAGATGGCGAATATTGCCGACGCCGACCTGCTGCTGTCGCTGCACTACAACGCCGCTCCCCACGATCGGGCAATCGGTTTCGAGACCTACTTTCTGGACGCCGAACAGGTGACGCCCGGCGAACCCAGTCCCCAGCAGGGACTGCCGGTGGCGACCACCGACCACACCGTCGGGGCCGCCGAACCTCCCATCGACGGAGCCTCGCTTATCGATCAGAGCGGCGATACCCTGGAATTGATCCACCGCGATTTACTGCGCGCCCATCGACACGCACTCAGCGGAAGTCTCGCCGAGACCATTCAGGCCCAATTCGTCGATCAAATCGATTCTATCGATCGCGGCGTCAAACAGGGGAATTTCACCGTTCTTCAGGGCACGGACATGCCCGCCGTGGTCGTGGAAGCCGGATTTTTGACCCATCCCGACGAGGGACTCGAGGTGCTGAGCGACGAACACCGCTCGAACGTCGTCGATTCCCTGATGACCGCTGTCGAAGAATTCGACACCGAATTGGCCGATACCCTGGATACCGACGATGACGACGTTGGAGACGGCGCCGGCACCGACGACGTCCATGACAGCGGCGACGCATCCACCGAATCATTTCCGGAAGCCGCACTGCGCATCTCCGACGAGCGCTGATCGGCGACCGCCCGTTTATCCCACAACCACATCCAGCACACTGCAGGAGCCTCTATGAGTACGCGCCCCGACGGCCGCGCCGACGATGAATTGCGACCGGTAAGCATCGAGACCGGATATACCGACGTTCCCGATGGCTCGGTGCTCATCAAGATGGGCAAGACGACGGTGATGTGTACCGCCAGTGTCGAAGAGCGCGTTCCGCGCTGGATGGACTCTCCGGACAATACCTCGGGCTGGATGACCGCCTCGTACTCCATGTTGCCCGGCTCCACTTCACCGCGCTTTCGCAGAGAGGCTGCCCGGGGCAAAATCAAGGGCCGCACCCACGAAATCCAGCGGTTGATCGGCCGAAGCATGCGCGCCGTAGCCGACCTCGACGCCATCGGCCCCCGGACTGTCCACCTCGACTGCGATGTACTGCAGGCCGACGGCGGCACCCGCACCGCCAGCATCACCGGCGCCTTCGTGGCCCTCGCGGTGGCCTGCGACAGACTTCAGAGCCGGGGACTTATCGATGAAATCCCACTTCGCGACACCATTGCCGCCGTCTCCAGCGGCATTGTCGACGGCCGCCCCATCCTCGACTTGCCCTACGAAGAGGACAGCGCCGCCGACGTCGACATGAACGTCGTCATGACCGGCTCCGGCCGCTTCGTCGAGATTCAGGGCACCGGCGAGGAAGCGACGTTTTCGCGCGACCACATCGACGACATCGTCGACCTCGCCCAGCACGGCATCGACGAATTGACCGATATCCAGCTCGAAGTTCTGGGCGACATCGACGCCTTCCACGAACTGCGCGGCCAGTAGTCGGGCGCCCCATCCAGGTCTGGGGGCGATGGAAGTACGGGTCGTTTCACTCCCCGTATTGCGTTCTCAGGCGGCCTGCTTCTGGACCATCGAACAGATCGGACAATCCTCGACGTCG
>CAYUPT010000863.1:0-1691 GCA_964446725.1 uncultured Bradymonadales bacterium
AATCGCTTCAAGGAATACCGCATTTGACCTACCATCATTGTGCAGGGTTCAAGCGCAGTGCGACGGCTTATATATGGTGGCCAATGTCGGACTGCGAGCTACGTCAATGACGTCGATACCAGGTGAAGCCGACGGTCATATCGCTTCGCCAGTCGATGACTGTGGTTAGAAATAAGGACGGATGTGAATCAACAACAGACCCGGGCGCGCGTCGAGCGGTTCGCTCACGAGACGGTGGATGTCCATCTTCCGGTGCTCGTGGGATTGATGGCCGAAGACGGTCAATCCAAGGCCGAACAATCGAAACGAGCATCGCGACTCGTCGCATTGCTTCGCGGCGCCGAAGTGGTGTCGTCGATCGCCGACGGTGGCCGGCCGATTCCGCTGGAGCTACGCAAACGGGATGGCGGACCACAACTGGTAGTCAACGGCGAAATGCTGGCCACCGTCGACAACGGAGCGCTGGCCAGTGCGATGGCGGACACGATCGCCGATATTCTGGCGCTTTCGCCGGTGGCCAGCGGATTGGTGTTGCAGACGAGCGACGAAACGACCATGCGCGGTCTGGCCGGTCAACTCGGCAATCGAAGCGACGCCGACATCATCGCGCTGACGGAAATCGAGGAGCTGGTGCGGTGGCGCCTGGAGATGTTCGAGGAGCGACTGTACGCCATCGTCGATGGATTGGGCGGCTGGCTGGAATCACCCGTCGTTCCCCGCGATAAATTCGTGGAGTCCATCGCCGGTCTGTCGACGCGATGGCCGCAGTGGCGCCAGATCGAAGACCACGACTACGCAAAGGCCTGGCTCGGCAGTGTGGACGCTGAATTAGAGCGGACGGATTGGGCCGATAGTACGTCGGCACTTTGCGAGATGCTCTGGGAGAGTGTGGCCATCTCGCCGAATTCGGCACTTCGCCAGGCCGCTCAGACCCTGCGGAGTCTGTCGACGGATGGCGACCGCCGCCGGCTTCTGGAAGTCCTCGCCGATGTGGTGGGCGCCGGCGACGACGCCGTCGACGCCTCGCTCGATGCCTGGCCGAATCTGGCGTCGCTGATGGACGCCTGGCGCGGGTTGTGGCGCGAAGAAGACGACGTCCTCGGTGCCCGCCGGCGCATCGCCCGAACCCCGGAGGTCTCCGTCTTTGCTCCGCCGGGAGAGTCGATGGGATTTTCGGAGCCCGAAAATCTGCCCTGGGACCAGCCCCTTCTTTGCTGGACGCGGCGCGAACGCGACGGCCTTCGCGATCTCATCGGCGGCGTCGAGGAGTCACTGGCCCGACAGCGCCGTCAGGTTCGCGTAGGACGCCTGTCGCGCGCCGCCGGCGACGACATCGCTCCACCCGTCGATGACTGCCAGGACCAACGCTGGTATATCGAAGCGCCCTCCAGGCTCCCCGATATCCGCGAGGGCTTCTCGGAGGCGATCAATATTGCCTACGCCTCGCTTCGAGCCGGCTTTAGCGACGCCTTTGGTAATCTCGACGCCGCCTCTCAGGACCGGGCGTTAAAACTGCTTCGCGCCGGGTACTCCGGCTATCTTCAGTCGACGAAAAAAATCTGGAAGCGCCGCCTGGCCAATATCGAGTCCAACAGCGATGAGCGCCGATTCGATATTTTGACGACGGGCCTTGCCGACGCGCTGGAGTGGCCAATCTTTGTCGATGTCTTCGAAGAGGGCGTCGACGCCCC
>CAYUPT010000864.1:0-1686 GCA_964446725.1 uncultured Bradymonadales bacterium
GAGCCAGCGATGACGATGAATTGTCGTCGAAGCGATCGGCGATAAAGCCCCGAAGATGGCGCAGCGTCAATTCGCCGGGCTCCGGAGATTGGAGGTCGTGGTGGCGGTCCAGAAACTCCACGAGCTGGCCCAGATCGGTGCGGTAGGCGCGAATCGTCTCGTCGCTGGCGCCGCGCTCGACGAGTAGATAGGTGGCAAATTGTTCGATCCGCTGTTCCAGCATGGGCTGTGCCGTGGTTGGTAAACAACAGAGATGCGGCCGACAACGCCGCCCGACGTCCCCTGAGCGTCAATCCGAGGTGGTGCGTTCGACCTTGTAGACGCCCTTGATTTTTTCGATATTTTTCATGGCGTCGTTGAGTTGGTCGCGATTGTTGACCAGCACCTCGAAGGTGTTGACGGCGCGCCGATCATCGGTGGTTACGCACTGGGCTTCGCTGATATTGACGCCGGCCGATGTAAAGGATTGACTGATATCGGCCAGAAGGCCCGGCTTATCGGTGCAGTAGACGCGAATGCTGACCGGTCGCCGCGCCGAGTCGGGCACCTCCGTATCACTGGCCCAGGTGACGTCGATCTGGCGCTCCGGCTCCAAATGACTGACACTGTTGCAGTCGCGGGTATGGATCGACAGCCCTCGTCCACGGGTCACAAAACCGATGATATCGTCGCCGGGAACCGGATTGCAGCACTTGGCGTAGTTGACCATCACATCTTCGATGCCGTCGATGACCACGCCGGTCTGCTTGCGGTCGACGAATTTATTCCACAATTTCCCGATGGTCCCCGGGCCCTGCGATGTCTTCTCTTCGGAGTCGTCCCCCTCCGGTTTGGGATAAATTTTCCGGACGATGGTGTCGGCCTGGGTCTTTCCATAGCCGATGTCGCCGAGCATCTCTTCGAGGGTGCCGAAGCGACTCTCTTCGAGGGCTTCGTCGAGTTTTCCGGATCGCTCCCAGGCTCGAATATTGGTGTCGTACTGCTTGAGTTCTTTGTCGAGCAATTCCCGACCCAGCTCCCGACTTCGCTCCCTCTGTTCCTGGCGGACGGCCTTTCGGATTTTGGTGCGAGCACGGCCGGTCTTGACGAAGGATAGCCAGTCTTTGTTGGGACGCTGATTTTTGTGGGTCTCGATTTCGACGATGTCGCCGTTTTGAAGTTGGAACTTCAGAGGCACCATCTTGCCATTGACCTTCGCACCGGAACACTGATGGCCAATTTCGGTGTGGATGGCGTAGGCGAAGTCGATGCAGGTCGCGCCGGACGGAAAGCTCAGGACGTCGCCGTCGGGCGTAAAGACGTAGACCTCGTCGTGAAAGAGGTCGATTTTGACGGACTCCAGAAATTCGACGGGGTCTTCGTGGTCCTGGTGTTCTTCCATTAACTGGTGGAGCCAGGCGACTTTCTCGTCGTCCTGGTCGGGCACCGCTTTCCCTTCTTTGTACAGCCAGTGGGCGGCGATGCCTTCCTCGGCAATTTTATGCATCTCGTGGGTGCGAATCTGGATTTCAATCCGCTCCTGATAGGGACCGATGACCGAGGTGTGAAGTGACTGGTAGCCGTTGGGCTTGGAGATGGCGATGTAGTCCTTGAAACGACCTGGGATCGGTTTCCATAGATTGTGGACCATGCCGATCGACTCGTAGCACTGGGGCTGTTCATCGACGATGATCCGAAAGGCGAGCA
>CAYUPT010000865.1:0-1671 GCA_964446725.1 uncultured Bradymonadales bacterium
CTCGTGGGCGACCGGGCCGGTCAGCGTCGCCATCTTTTTACTGGTTCCCCATCTGGTCTACTACGTCATCGGCTCTGACTGGGCGCCGATTATTCCGGTCGTACAAGTTCTTGTCATCGCCGGGCTGACCCGATCGTTTCAGGCGCTGGCCGGTGCGCTATTTCAGGCCTGCGGCCGTCCAGACCTGGACTTCAAGATGAACGTTCCCCGGGCTCTGGCGCTGGCTGTGTTGATCTGGCCGATGACCGCCTGGGCGGGACTGGAAGGGGCGGCGTCGGTCGTGATTGTCGCCCTCCTCGTCTCACTGCCGATCTGGTTTTACGGCGTTTTTCACCTGGTCGACGTCACCTTCTGGGACGTTCTGCAGACCAATACCCTTAGCATCATCACATCGGCGGTGCTCTGGATTTGCCTGTCGGCAATAGATGGGTTGATCTACTTTCGGCTCCCGACGTGGTATGGAGCCATTGCCAGCATCGCCGCCGGCCTCACCACCTGGGCATTGTTGATGTACCTCATCGAGCGTGTCAGTCCCTGGAAGTTGTACGCCGAAATGGCTCGCCTCAAAAGTGCCCTCCAACGCGACTGACCAGTCCGCTCCAGCAGCCGCCGTCGACAGTGCAGATCGGCCGGATCGTCGCTGTCACAGCATCGATACTTGACAGTCCGTCCACCCCACCGACAGCATGCGCTCACAAATAATGTGAATGCTGCCAATCAGGAGTTCGCAACATGGCTTCCGACAACAACTACGCCCCCGCCCGTCCCCATCCCTGGCACGGACTTTCGGTCGGCACCAACCCCCCCGAGATCGTCAATGTCTACGTTGAGATGACCCCGGGAGACACCGTCAAATACGAGATCGACAAGGAGACGGGCATTCTGACCGTCGACCGGCCCCGTCAGCTTTCATCGCAACTTCCGTGCGCCTACGGGTTTATCCCCCGCACCTACTGCGACGAACGCGTCAGCGCCCTGTCGGATGCCGTCGACGAAGGCGACCGGGATCCGCTTGATATCTGCGTCATCAGCAACTGCCCGATTGAGCGCACCGAGATCTTGTTGTCGGCACGCATCGTCGGCGGTCTGTTGATGGTCGATAATGGAGAGGCCGACGACAAGATCATCGCCGTGTTGGAAGACGACAACGTCTGGGGCGATGCCACCGACATCGGCGGCGTACCGCGCTCGATCGTCGAAAAGATCCGCCACTACTTTTTGACCTACAAGCTATTTCCGGGAGAGGACAACGAGAAGGTCTCGATCGACGAGGTCTACGGTGCCGATCATGCGGCCCGCGTCCTGGAGGCATCGATCGACGACTACAACCAGTCCTTTGACGACTGACCGCCAGATCCACCGGCATTGGCCGGCCCATTCAGTTCCGTAGTAAGGAGTGCACGATGACCTTCGGTACCTTTGACGTCTACGATGAAATTCCCGACGAACGCGGCGTCTACTGCAACCGGTCGTTGAATCTGCGCTCCATCAATGCCATCGGCTACGACATGGACTACACCCTGGTCCACTACGACGTCGAAGCCTGGGAGGGGCGGGCCTACGAACACATCAAGTCCCGCCTCCTCGATGAGGGCTGGCCGGTCGAAGAGCTTCAATTCGACCCACAGATGGTCATGCGGGGCCTGGTCCTGGATCTCAAACTCGGAAATA
>CAYUPT010000866.1:0-1659 GCA_964446725.1 uncultured Bradymonadales bacterium
CCTCGACCCCCGGACCGCCCAGCAGGTCATGGGCCTTCTGGCCGACCTGTGCGACGAACACAACCTGGCGGCCATCATCAACATCCACGACGTCCCGCTGGCCCGCGACTACACCGACCGCATCCTCGGCTTAAACGCCGGAGAACTCGTCTTTGACGGACCGCCCGCGGAGCTGACCGAACAGGTCCTGCCCGACATCTACGGCGGCGAGGACTGGTCGAAGGGCTCCGATGACGATGACGAATCATCGGCCGATGAGACCGAAGACGTCCGTTCGTCGGGCCAATTTGTCGCCGAGGAGGTGCTTTGAGTCCCAGCGATCAACAAGCCGAGGGGAAGCGAAGCTGGTCCAAGCCGCCGATGATCGGCGACAAGAAAACCCGGTGGTCTCTTTATGCCGGCGTCATTCTCTATGCGCTGTGGGCCATCTGGAGTATCGACGTCGATATTCCCCGACTTCTCGAGGGAGTGGTCTACGCCAACGAATTTTTCGCCTCCGCCCTGACGCCCGATTTCGTCACCCGGTGGCACGACATCTGGACCGGCTTTGCCGAAAGTCTGGTCATGACCGCCGTGTCGACCACCGTCGGCGTCGCCCTGTCGATTCCCGTCGGACTCGGCGCCGCCTCCAACCTGGCGACGCGACCGGTCTACCTGATATGCCGCGCCATCCTGGCGATCAGTCGCGCCTTCCACGCCCTGATTCTGGCGATTTTATTTGTCGCCATGTTCGGCTTCGGGCCCTTCGCCGGCTTCGTCACCCTCGTGGTGGCCACCGTCGGCTTTCTCGGCAAATTGATCGCCGAGGATATCGAGGCCATCAACTGGGACTCTGTAGAGGCCATCGAATCCACCGGCGCCAGCTGGCTGCAAAAGGTCGTCTACGGCGTCGCCCCCCAGATTATGCCCCGGCTCATCGGATTGTCGCTGTATCGCGTCGACATCAACTTTCGCGAATCGGCGATCATCGGCATCGTCGGCGCCGGCGGCATCGGCGCCACCCTGCTGACGGCCTTTGAGCGCTACGAATTCTCGTCGGTCTCGGCAATCCTCATTCTCATTATCGGTATTGTCTACGCCTTCGAGGTCCTCTCGGGCGTCATCCGCAGGAAGGTGATGTGATGTCGCCTCAATCCAACGACGACAACAGACGCGTCTGGCAGCGCCGCAGCCGACGCCAGGCACTGACCCACTGGATCTGGACACTGGCCGTTGCCGGCGTCGTCCTGTGGTGCTTTAAGCTGATCGCCGATGACACGACCTGGTCCTTCGTCTGGTCCGCCCCCGAACAGGGCGCCGACCTGGCGCACCGGATGTTTCTTCCCGAGTGGTCGGTCAACGCCGCCGACCTCTGGCGCGACGGCGAGTTCTGGAGCCACCTGGCGGCCTTTATCGGCGAGCGCATCGCCTATGCCGGCGTCCTCTGGGAACCGCTCGTCGACCCCCTCCATATCGCCACCCTGGGGACCGTGCTGGGCGTGATGATCGCCTCTCCACTGGCCTTTCTGGCGGCCCGCAACACCACGCCATCAAAGCGCTTTGCCCGGCCCTTCGCCCTGATGATTCTCGTCACCTCCCGGTCGGTCAACTCCCTTATCTGGGCCCTACTTCTGGTCACCATCATCGGCCCCGGCATGCTCTCCGGTATTCTCGCAATTG
>CAYUPT010000867.1:0-1654 GCA_964446725.1 uncultured Bradymonadales bacterium
TGACCACTGGAGCTGTGTTCGAGAAGTGCCTCCAGCGGTGGCCCCTCGTCGGCGGCCGACGGCACCGAGATCGGGTACTGGCGAAGCGACAGCGGCAGGCCCTCGTTGGTTATCGTCATAAAGGGCCGACCGGTACCGAAGGCAAAGCCGCGATGCGACGGGGCTTCGTAGCTGATGTCGGACGTAATGCCGTGGTGCGCCAGGTGGGCGAGCGAGGCCGACCAGTCGGAGCTCCAGATGCCGTCGATCGCCCGCGAGGTGCGGATTCCACCGTGAGCAACGATATCGGCCAGGTGGTCGCGCTGTTCGCCGAGGCCGATGGGGGCGCGAAGAGGCTCGAATCTACCGATGCCCATTGTCTCAAAACGGGCAGTCGAGGGGTGAGGAGGCCGCCAGGCCAGGCCGAGATGACCGCCGTCGGCCTGGATAGCCTCTGCACCATCGTCGGTGATTCCGGAGTCAAAGGAGGTCATCAACGTCGATGAGCCGCCGCGACTTCGCTCGTGGTCGAGCATCCAGGCACCACCGTCGCCGAGTCGCGAGTCCTCGTGGACAAAGGCGACGGCGCCGTCGGCCCCGTCGGGGTAGGCCCACAGCGCCGGGATGCCGGCGTAGGGCACGAGGACTCCGTAGATGACAAAGCGCTCCAACATATCGGCGTAGGGAACGTCGGCGCCGAGCAGCTCGTCGTCGGCGACCAGATCGGCGGTGGTCGGCGGTCGTTGCCGGTCGCCATCGATGCGAAGCGAAAAGTCGTCGTTCGGTCGGCCCTGGCGCAAGGTGACGAGTTGCCGGGGCAGATCAAAGTCGACGGTGACAGCGGTCCCATCGCCGAAGCCGGCGGCGTAGATGGCGGGGGCGCCGTCGATGGACAGTAGTGTCGTCGCGTCGTCGCGCGGCGACGTGGAGCCGATGTAGTCCGTAAACAGCGGCATCTGCTCGAATTGGCCGGCCACGTCGTCGGCGACACCTTCGGCGTGCGTGATCTGGCGACCGCTGCGGGGACCGACTTCGCCGTCGGCCGAAAAGAGCTCGCGCAGCCGGTTATCCGGCCGTTCGACGACGACCGTGCCGCCGTCGAGCGTAAATTCGCGGATGCGGTCGATGGAGGCGTCGGGCATCTCGGTGCTGACACTGTGGCTGAGCACAACGGCGCGCGCCGCATCGAGAAGATCGACGGAAAAGGTCTCCGGTGTGGCCACCGATACCGGGCCGACCTCCCGATGGATCAGATCGATCCAGGCGGCGCTGAAATCTCGTTGCTGGAAGCTGTCGCCACTTTGACGGATGGCCTCGTAGTCGACTACCACGAGAATGTCGGCGTCGCCTTCGTGTGTAATTTCGGTGCCGTCGGCCGCGTCGAGCTCTTCGCCGAGGGTGACGGGATTTACGTGAAGCAAGCCGGCGGCCAACAATACGGCGACGATAGTCCATAGCATCGCCCGGTACGGAAGGACTTCCACGCGGCGTTTTCGTATTTGTACGACCATGCTCGATGAGCTCGGGCAGGAGGGACGGCGGAGTGAACAGACCGCCGGACTTCTCCGTTATACCTACTACGAATTGGCTCGATGGTTAACCCCGATCATCCACGAGTCATGAACGGCGGTCTGTCGGGGGTCATGAATAATGCGGATCGACAAGCGATTACATA
>CAYUPT010000868.1:0-1651 GCA_964446725.1 uncultured Bradymonadales bacterium
TGACGTCGTCGGACCCGGGAGCGCACATCTGTGAGCGCGGGCGGAAAATTTCTGCCTTCTAGCGCAGGAAATTTCCGTTATTATTTTTGCGGACCACAGCGTTGGAATGACGGGCCCCGAACTTCGGATGAGCGTGATACAGGTGCCATTTAACGAGCGCGTCGAGCAACTCGGTGTCGAGTTGTTCTGGACCGAAATTGGCGAATTACCGCCCGAAGAGATCGAGCGCATCCGAGGAATGATGAGTCGGCGAGAGCGGGCTCGAAGCGAGCGATTTCGCCACGAACCGTCCCGTCGCTGTCATCTGGTGACGCGGCGGCTGGTGCGGAACACACTATCGCGGTTTGGTCCCTGTCGTCCCGACCAGTGGCGATTTGAAACGACGCAAAAAGGGCGACCCTCGATCGCCAATGCTGCGCCCGGTATCGGGAGACTCGATTTCAATGTTGCGCACTCCGATCGGCGAGTTGTGATGGCCGTCGTCGACGACGGCCGGCGAGTTGGCGTCGATATCGAGCCTCGGGATCGAGACGTCGATCACGACCTGGTGGCCCGGCGCTTTTTTCACGAAAGCGAGCAGCGGGCCATTGACGAACTCGACGACGCCTGTCGTCGCCAACGCTTCCTGCAGTTGTGGGTGCTCAAAGAGGCCTGGCTAAAGGCCGATGGCCGCGGTGTGGCGGCCGGGCTCGATCGGGTGATCTTTGAATTCGATGAGAGCGGTCGACCGGAACTCGTCGCCAGCCCCGCCGGGACGGTCGCCGAATGGAGCTTTGTCCTGGGCACCGTCGACGACCATGTGGCGGCGGTGGGAATCCTCGAACATCAGTGACCGAGGTAGTCGCGCAGTTCATCGCCCAGATGTTTTTCGAGATAGATTCGGAAGCGCCGGCGAATCCCCATCTCAATTTGGCGGATGCGCTCTTTGGAGACGCCGTACTGGGCGCCGAGGTCTTTGAGATAGCGCGGTTCGACGGCGACCATGCGTTCTTTCCAGATGGTGCGGCGGCGCTCATCGGGAAGAGTATCGACAAAGTCGTCGGCCAGTTCCGCCAATTGTTGGCGGAACAGACGATCGGTGGCCTGGTCGTCGGCATCGTCGGTGCTGTCGCGGAGCATATCGAGTCGGGACGGCGAATCATCGTCGTCGAACTTCGGTGCGTCGAGATGGACGACGCCTCCGGAGTCCATCAAATTTCCGACGCGGATGACCTCATCGGGGTCGACGTCGAGGTATTCGGCGACGTGTTCGGCCGTCGGCTCCCGGCCCTGGCGGCGGACCGCCCGGCGGGCCTTCTTGAGATTGAAAAACAGCTTTCGGCTATCCCGTGAGCTCCCCAGCCGAACCGGGTGGCTCAAGTTGAGCAGATGGTTGAGAATCATGGCTCGAATCCAGAAGTGAGCGTAGCCGATAAACGGCGTGCCGCGATCGGGATCGAAGCGAATCAGAGCTTCACTAAGGCCCAGGTTGCCCTCCTGGATAAGCTCCATGAGACTCTGGTCGGAGCGGTGAAAGTCCTTGGCGATACTGACGACGAGGCGAAGATTGGTCCACACCAGGGTTTTTCCGGCCTCCTGGTCACCGTCTTCGACAAAGGCGCGGGCCAGCTCATCCTGGCGGTCCTGCTCGAGGACTTCCACCCGGCGAAGC
>CAYUPT010000869.1:0-1651 GCA_964446725.1 uncultured Bradymonadales bacterium
ACCACCACGACCGAAGCATTGGAAAACAGCAAAACTCGAGTGCTCGACAACGGCATACGTCCCCGCATCAACGCCGATGACCAAAGTGGTTGGCCGACAGATATTAGCGTCGGCGAGGGGGGCGCGTCCCGCGAGGACCTACAAACATTGGTCTGGAGCGACACCGGCTCATTAGTCGACGAACCGAAAACGGCGATGGACAAACTCCCGCACCGCACCACCGCCGACGCACTGGCCGCCGCGTCGCGCCGAGACTGGGAAGGGTGCGCGATGGTATTCGACGAAGACACCGGCGATTGGGAATTGAAGGTCGGTTGGTTCGAACCGCTGGCGCACGAAATGGCCGACGGGTGGGTGCTGCTAGACGCCGACCTTGCTGGCGAGACGATGGCCCGGTGCGTTGTCCCCGACCTCGACGAATATCACGACATTCGCGCCGAGTGGCCCGACAGCAACACTTACATACACGTCCAGCGGGCTGACGGGACCGACCGATACGGCAACCGGACAAAGGTGCGCTGGGGGATCAAGCGGGCGTTACTTGTCCCGCAGCACGCCCGCCGGCTCGACGCGCTATTTCACCGGCTCGACGTCAACGACCAGACGCTATTTTTTACACAGAAGACCATCAACCCGACATCCGACGGCGAGCGCAAAATAACCCCCGACGAAAACTTACCAGTGGAGCCGGGGGAGGCCACCGGCTGGCACATCGCCGGAGGGTGGCACAATCATACCGGGCTGCGGGTGACACACTACGGAGCCGGCGATTCGAAAGGCTCCAACGCGCACCGGAGCTGCAACACAGTGATCTTGGGCGAGCATATCTTACCGGAGTGGGTAAAGCGTCAACGTGTCGCAGCGCTACGGACACTGGCCGGCCGCCACGACATTGACCTGGCCGGCTCCCGGGCTGACGACTGGGGCGAGCATTTCGAACGCCGACAACGCCGGCAGTCGGCCGAGCGAGTGCGATTGGTGGAGGGCGGTAAGACCGTTGTTGCTATCGGCCAACCATTCCCTGGCGACGCCGAACCCGACGAAGTGATCAGTTGCGAAGTGCTGGACGCGCTAGCGTTCTGGCGAAGTGGGGAGCTTCCGAAAGGTGTGGCGGAGCGCACTCTAAAGCGGGTGTTACATAAGGCGATTAATGCCGCCGATGGTGCGATATTGGCACATCGCCAATTCCGTAGTGTTTTCAACGATTTGCCATCGATAGGCATAAACGACAAAGTAATATATTGTCCAATATGCCAAACGGTGGCAAATCCCTGGAATCGTTGGGAAAACCTGTTTTCGAACAGGTACGACAGAAATTGGTCAAAACTCGCCAACTCTCTGGGGCTAAAAACCGCCGAGATCCAACCGCCCGGGAGCCCTCGCCGAACAATCCTCGCCACCGTCCCGATCGACACCGACAAGGTGCGGGAAGTTGTCACTACCGCCGGTGTCGACTGGAAGTGGTACAGCTACAACGGCGATACGGTGTACCTGACCGACAAGCCGACAACACAGGTTGTCAGCGCCCTGGAGGATATCGACGCCCGCCCGTCTGACGTCACCGAGCTACAAGAAGCATTGGCCGAAGTGCTGGAGTGCTCCCCCCGCACAGTGTCCCGGCGTATCAATAAAAGTAGTTTCGACGACGGCT
>CAYUPT010000870.1:0-1647 GCA_964446725.1 uncultured Bradymonadales bacterium
CCGGAGAGGCGGCCCAGACGTATACGTTGCTGACGATTGGCGACGGGTTGGTCAGCCAGATTCCGGCGCTGCTGATTGCGACGACGGCGGGGATCATCGTCACCCGCGTGGCATCGGAGGACGAAGACGCTCATCTGGGCGGCGATATCTTCTCGCAGATTCTGGCTCAGCCGAAGGCACTGGCGATCACATCGGGACTTTTGGCGGTGTTGGCAATTGTTCCGGGGCTTCCCTTCGTGCCGTTTATGCTGCTGTCGCTGGTGGTGGGATTGGTGGCATTCGGCATCATACGCGGCGCAAAGAGCGGATTGAGCGATGTCGCCGCCGATGACGAGGAGACCGTCGAGGAAATCGAGCGAGAAGCCGAGGAGGGAGCGCGTCAGGCGCGGGTGATGATTCCGGCGGTGACTCCATTGACGCTGGAATTGGGGACGCGTCTGACGGCGGCTATCGAAGGGGAGCGGGCGGACTGGCTGCGAGAGACCATTCCCTCGATGCGCGAGGGCATCTTCTTTGAGCTGGGCGTCAAAATTCCGGGGATTCGGGTTCGGACCGAAAGCCAGGGATGCCAGCGAGACCAGATGTCGGTGTGCCTCGACGAGGTTCCCGTCGACCAGAGAACGGTGCGCATCGACTGCATTCTGGTCAATGAGTCGCCGCGCGACCTGGAGGTCTTCGATATCGAATCGGAGGCCGCCACCCATCCGGCCACCGGCGCCGAGGCGGCATGGGTCCCGAAATCGGAGCGCGAGATCGTGGAAGACGCCGGCTACGCGACCTGGGATGAGGCCGAGTATATCGTACTTTCGATGACGGAGACCCTCAAAGAGCACGCCCACGAATTCGTCACGCTCCAGTCGGTGCGCGGGATGCTCGACCAACTCGAGGGACCCTATCCGGCGGCCGTCCAGGAGGTGGTGCCGAAGCTTCTGGGACTCCAAGAGGTGACCGAGGTGTTGCGCAGACTCGCCGAGGAGCGCATTTCTCTGCGCAACCTGCCGACGATTCTGGAGCTTCTGGCCGATCGCGGCCAGACCGAGAAAAACCCGGTCAAGCTCACCGAGGAGGTTCGCACCGGCCTGAGCTCCTACATCACCCACCAGTACTCCAGCGGCGATGGCAGCGTCCTGGTCTATCTAATGGAGCGCGAAATCGAGGAGACCGTCGACGGGGCGGTCAAGGTGACGGAGACCGGAAGCTTTTTGACGCTGGCCCCCGATATGACCCGCGAGATTCTGGATGCGATTCGACGGGAAATCAAAGGCGATCTGGACAATGGCCGGACCCCGATCTTGCTGACCGATCAGAGTGTTCGGCGCTACATCAAGCGGCTGGTGGGAATCGAATTTCCAGAGGTCGTCGTGCTGGCCTACCAGGAGCTCGATCCGGCCCTGACGATTCAGCCGCTGGGCCGAATCCGGTTGTGAGCGCCAGTGCCCGAAAGGGCCTCACGACGTCGTTATAGCTCCGGAGCTTGCTCGGCGAGGACTTCGTCGGGTTCCGGCGGCGCCAGCGGTTCGATGCCGCCGTCGGCGTGGATGGTCCGGTCGACGGTCCGGGCAATGGTATCGCGGACGGTTTCCGGGTCGAGGTGACCGGTATGGGTTTCGACAAAGGTGCGGTTAAACCACATCGTCTCTCCGGTGC
>CAYUPT010000871.1:0-1644 GCA_964446725.1 uncultured Bradymonadales bacterium
AGATGAAAAAGGGCATCTTTACGGTGATGCACTATCTGATGCCGGAGCGCGATGTCCTGTCGATGCATTGCTCGGCAAACGAGGGGCAGTCCGGCGATGTGACGCTCTTTTTCGGTCTGTCCGGAACCGGAAAGACCACTCTGTCCTCCGATCCGAATCGCAATCTCATCGGCGATGATGAGCATTGCTGGAGCGATAACGGCGTCTTCAATATCGAGGGTGGCTGCTACGCCAAAACCATCGATCTGTCGAAAGACGATGAACCCATCATCTACGACGCCATTCGCTACGGCTCGATTCTGGAAAACGTCGTCTACGACGAAAAGACCCGAGAAGTCGACTACACCGACGACTCGATCACCCAGAATACCCGGACGTCCTATCCGATCGAATACGTGCCGAACTCCAAGAAGCCGGCAGTCGGCGGACACCCGAATAATATCGTCTTTTTAACCTGCGATGCCTACGGCGTTCTGCCTCCGGTCAGCCAGTTGAGCCCGGAGCAGGCGATGTACCACTTCATCAACGGTTATACCGCCAAGGTTGCCGGTACCGAGGTCGGTGTCAGCGAACCGAAGGCCACGTTTTCAGCGGGCTTCGGCGCCGCATTTCTGGTGCGCCACCCGATGCGTTACGCCGAATTGCTCGCCGACAAGATGCGCGAACACAATTCCAATGCCTGGCTGGTCAATACCGGTTGGACCGGCGGACCCTATGGCACCGGACATCGAATCAATCTGCCGCATACCCGGGCCATGATCGACGCCATCAATCAGGGAGAACTCGTCGATGCTCCGACGAAAACCGATCCCTTCTTCAACGTCGACATTGTGACATCTTGTCCCAATGTTCCGGATAATGTCCTGGTCCCCAAAGAGACCTGGGATGATCCGGAGGAATTCGACAAAACGGCCAAGAAGTTGGTCGGCCTGTTCAGTGAGAATTTCGAGCAGTACGCCGATGAGGCGGACCCGGAAGTACTGGCCGCGGCGCCGTCCATTGACTGATTCGGTTCACGGTCCAATGGCGTCGTAGTAAAAGCTCCCGTCGGCAACGGTGTCGGCGGGAGTTTTTTCTTCTTGCGATTGACGGCATTCTGACGGCGGATCGGCGAAATGAGGATGTTGGAGCCGATGACATCTCGGCGGCGGGACGAGCGTGAGCGATGTTCCGGCGCTGTCATCGTGCTCGAGAGACGTCGTGTAGCAGGCGAGGACCGCTCACCACCGATGCCCGAACGTCAGTCGCTGTCGGTTTCCGGGATTTGCTGCTGATAGGCCGGATCGACGTCCAGCGTCTCGATGAATTCGTCTCGGATCTCATCGAAAAGTTGAACGCCGTCATCTTTGTCGACACGGTGAAGCTCATCGAATATCAGGTCATTGCGGTGGTTCCGCATTGTGACCCGCCTGGCGGCGTCCGGTTGAGCAGCGATCTGAGGCTGGTACTCCTCGATGGTGTCGGCGACGTCGATGACTTCGACGGCCGACATGGAACCGATTCGGGTCAATGCCCGTGCCTTGAGCAGTGGCGCGTGGTCGACGGCTCGTTGCGGATCGACATCGACGAGCCCCTCCTGCTGGAAGGTGGCCTCCAGTTCGTGAACTTCGGCACTGAAGGGGTCGGATGTCGCATCTGCACGCG
>CAYUPT010000872.1:0-1638 GCA_964446725.1 uncultured Bradymonadales bacterium
GACTTTGTAGGCCCCCAGATTATTCATGAAGTAACTGGTTAGCGGATTGGTAAATAAGTTTTTGCCGGCGCCGTATGTCACCGGGGGAAGACCGGCTTCGTACAGCGACCACCCGACGAGGATGGAGTCCATATTCGACGAGTGGGTCGGCACAAAGACCAGCGTCCCCTTCTGCGCCAGCTTCCGGAGGGTATCGGTCGGGCCCTGCAGAACGACGCGCTCGCTGAGGTCGCGGACATGACGCACCGCGTTTTTCAGATCCTCGACCCCGGCCGACGCCTCCAGATGAGGCAAGTCCTGGGTCTTGAACAAGAAACTCAGTCCAATCGGCAGGGCGCGGGTGGCCATCCGATAGACCCAGGGACTGAACTGACCGGCGATATCGTCGGCGTAGCTTTCGATGAGCGACGACAACAGACGTCGCTTTTCCTTTTCGGACATCGTCGCCAGCCGCTTCGACAGCCGTCGCCACCAGGCAATGGAGCGGATTTCTTGTTCCGGTCCCCGTTCGTGCTTGAGGCGCTCGATTTCCTGGTAGGCGGCGTCGTTGAGGACATACTCGATACCGGCGCCCTCGACGGTTCGCGACGAGCGAACCACGTCGTTAAAGACCCGTCGACAGACCTCGTCGACGAGGTGGGGCCGTTGTTCCTGGAGATCAAATAGGGGCGAGTTGTCGCCGGGCAGCGATGAGCGAAACACCATCCAACTCCTCATTTCGTATGGAGGTCAGTACGACGCCGTGAGTACTCGTTACCGGTCTGTCCGATGCGTCGAAAACACACTCGAGCGGCCGGGGGGCGGCGGGCACGCTCTCAAATATGGCAGCCGACAACCGTCAATGTCGACTCGAGGCGTTTTCATCGATGTCGACGGCAGTCGGCGGTGCCATCGACGACATCCGGCGCGCCAGGAGCGCGCCCGACAGACCATCCGATCCGTTCCGGCGTCGATATCAATGTGGTGAACTATAGCCGCTGGTCGGCGATTGAGGCAAATAGGGGCCAGGAGGTTGACCTCGAGGTCGATCGCCGTAGCTTTCTCAGTGCTGTCTGTATACTACAACGCTGAAGTGCTCAGCGTGGTGGTCCGTCGAAGCATTTGGAGCGGACCGGTCGCTGAGGATTTCGAAATAGGAGCCTGTTGCGCATAGCGGACCGAGTCCTCGCCGAGAAGATTTGGATGCCAGACTCGTTCGTATGACGACGAAATAGCAGCGCTATTCGGAGGAATACGAGCGGTGTATGGCGCAAAATCGGCCGGCGAGACGATGTGGAGCTTATGTGCAATTGGCGTAAAGCGCCGGGGGGCTGGCGATATGGTCGTCTACTGTCGTCAAGTGACGCCGGATGCCTTCGGCAACATCTTGAACTTGTGGATGGGGGGAATGATGGAGACGACGAGCACTGAAGAACTGTGTTTTCGACGGCATGTGGGCCTGTTGATCGGGTGTGTGGCGGTCGCGCTGACAGCGATTGCCTGTGCCGATGTTCAGGATAACCCGGCGGAAAACGAAGTGGTGGACAACGCCAACGGTGATAAGGAAAACCACACATCGAATGGCGATGAAATGAAGGCCGAATTGGGCCCGAAAATTATCGCCGAGACGCCGGACGGAAGCTCGGGAGATGACGGAAG
>CAYUPT010000873.1:0-1633 GCA_964446725.1 uncultured Bradymonadales bacterium
TCTGGCGTCCGATATCCCCAACTGATGGCGCGGCGGCGAAATAATTGCCGCCGGCCATCAGTTTTTTGGTTGTTGCGAACATCGACAGCAATTCGGGGGGTACCTCGCTGCGGATCAACGCGATCCGCGATGCGGTGCCACGAATCCATCACACCAGGGAGTCGTTCTATGCTCTACCGCACCGTTATCGCAGCCGTCGCACTCACCTTCTCCGCCGTCGGTTGTGCCGACTTCGACACCGCAGAGACCATCGACGTCAAATTTGAGGAATTGGCCGTTATCGACAGCGGCGATCACATCGCCGTCGACTATGAAATCGACGCTCGCACCGGGCAATACCTCGACGACTCCGGGTGGACGCCACGGCTTCGCATCCAATCCACCGAGCCCACCGGAGAGTTCACAGTCGACGAGACGATTCGATTGGAACAACCCGCCGATCGCATCGCCATAGACACTGGCAGTGCACCGGAGAACGTCGAACTCGCCACCGACGACGAACGCATCTCCCATATCGTCGTAGATTCGGAGCGATCTCCATCACTGATCGTCGAACTCGAAGCGCCGACCACGTTCATCCCGGAGGCCGCCGACACGGGGCTCGATGAGCGAGATCGGCCGTCTATCGGCGAACGACAGCGCCCCGGACTCAATGAGCGAGATCGGCCGTCTATCGGCGAACGACAGCGCCCCGGATTCGACGAGCAAGATCGGTCCTCCACCGGCGACCGACAGCGCCCCGGGCTCGACGAGCGAAATCGGCCGTCTATCGGCGAACGACAGCGCCCCGACCCGGGTGACCAACAACGCTCGAATCGCTCCGACCGACAGCGCCCCGACCGTTCGCCCTAACCATCACTCCCATCTCAACGACGGGCTCTCATTGCCCGGGAAACTCTGCGGGAGCACTGCGCTCGAGAAGGACCTGACAATTGAATATCGATGACGCACAGCCGTCTTACCAGATGAAGCGCGCACCGCCCGATCCACCGATGGTCGGTGCCACTCTAGACTGTGTCGACTGTGTTAAATCTGATTAGGATCTGCGATGCGCCCCTACATTGCTAAACTGGTTGCCCTACTGGCCGTATTCGGATTGTTGATGACGGTCCAGATCTCGACGGCTGCCGCCGATATGGCCTACGACATCGATGTTCACTTCGAGGAACTGACCATCGATTACAACGGTTATACCGTCGGCGTCGACTATACCATCGAACGCGACGACTGGTACCGCGCCGACCGCCTCGGCATTACCCCGCGCTTCGACCTGGTCGTTCCCGGCGACCTGCGTCGAGACACGCTCATTGCCTCCGACGTCGCGATGGAGCAGCGCTCGGGGCGCCTGGAGTTCAACGGAACTTACAGCCTCTTCGTCGAGCAGCGCGTCCACTTCCGACCGGTCAGTCAGTACCGAAGCCGTCGCGTCGGCGACGTGCGACTGGGTGGAGACTTTGACATCACCCTCGAGTTTTTGCTCGATACGGGCTCCGCGACATATCACGGCCCCGACGATTCACGTCGAGGTCGCGACCGAGGCTATGACCGCGACCGAGGCCATGACCGCGACCGAGGCTATGACCGCGACCGCAGTCGTGATCGAGGACGTGACCGCGACCGCAGTCGTGATCGA
>CAYUPT010000874.1:0-211 GCA_964446725.1 uncultured Bradymonadales bacterium
CGACGGTACCAATTTCGCGAATGCCGTGCTTGACGCGAAAGATCGGCGGCGACGTAAAGACGGAGACCAGCTCCAAAAAGTTACGGCTTCCAAAGTCGCTTTCGCCGGCTCGTCCCATGCCGAGGCGAATGCCGTCACTGGCCAGGTATCCGGTCGCCAGTAGATGTTCGCGCAGGTCGTCGACGACTTCCCGCGAGAGACCGGCGGAATC
>CAYUPT010000874.1:221-1633 GCA_964446725.1 uncultured Bradymonadales bacterium
CCCGGGTCCTCGAGTATCGTGGCCAGCACCTGCTGGGCGGCGATGTGATGGGGTTTTTGGGGAGCGACGACGGCTTCGACCTCGCCGCGCCTCCAGGCGTCGACAATTGCCAGAGCCCGCCAGAAGCCGTCATCGCTGACTGTCAAAAATAGAAGATTCGGCACCGTCCCGGGGCGCCGCCCGGTCCGTCCCATCCGCTGTAAGAAGGACGCCACCGAGTACGGAGCATCGATCTGGATAACCCGGTCCAGTGAGCCGATATCGATGCCCAGCTCCAGGGCGCTGGTGGCGACGATGACGCCGGCGCCTCCCTGCGAGAAGGCGCGCTCGGTCTGGCGCCGCTCGTCGGCGCTAAGCGAGCTGTGAGAGACATGTGTCGTCACCCCTCGTTTGCGCAGCGAGCGCGCCAATTTTTCGGTCTGAAGTCGGCTGTCGCAAAAGACCAGCCGCCGCTGGCCGCGATGGAGCCTGGAGATGATTTTTGCCGCATTCTCCAGACTGCCGATCCAGTCGACGGTCACCTCTGGCTCGACGTCCTCCGGCGGCGGGTCGACGGTCACCTGTGGGCGCGACGAACCGCCGGAGAGCCACTTCACGATCTCCTCTCGATTGCCGACGGTCGCCGAAAGCCCGATCCGCTGTACGTCTCGCCCGGCGTAGTGCGCCAGCCGATTCAACACGCCCAGTAGATGCCATCCCCGATCATCGCCGGCGAATGCGTGGATTTCATCGATGACCACCGCCCGCAGATCGCCGAATAGCACGTCGGGCTCGGTCTTCGTCGAAATCAGCATCCCCTCCAGTGATTCCGGCGTCGTCAACATCAGCGTCGGCGGATTATCGCGCATCCGCCGCTTTTGACTCTGCGAGATATCGCCGTGCCAGACCCCGACCTCGTGGCCGATAAATCCCAGCAGTGTGCGCAGCCGATCGGCCTGGTTGTTGAGAAGCGCCTTGATGGGGCTCAGATACAGCAGGCTCATTCCCGCCCAATCTTCGTCGACGATACGCGACATCAGCGGAAAATAGGCAGCCTCTGTCTTGCCGCCGGCCGTCGGCGCCAACAGCACCGTATTGGCCCCGTCGATGATGGGCTCAATGGCCATCTTCTGGACGTCGCGAAGCTCACTCCAGCCCAGTGAATTGGCGATGTGGTGGACCACCTGCGAGTGCAGGCGATCGACGGGCTGGCTGTCACTCATCGTCGGCTCCGTCGAGGTCGATTTCAATGTCGTCGACATGGTCGGCGGCGGCGTGTCGCTCTTCGGCGGTCATCTCCCCTTTGTCGACGGTCAACTCGTAGTGTTTACGCGGGTCGAAGTCAGGGTGTTGATCGATGGTGTCGAGCACATTGGCCACCAGCTTTTTGAGAAAAAGCCGGGGCGCAATGCGGACCTCTCCGCCCAGTTTTC
>CAYUPT010000875.1:0-1632 GCA_964446725.1 uncultured Bradymonadales bacterium
TGATTTCTGCGCAAGGCCTCGAGGTGTCGCGGCTGAAAGGACTGACAGCCGATACTGAGGCGTTCGATACCGAGTTCGCGCCAGGCCTCGAGGTGTCCGGCGCTCACCTGGTTGGGATTGGCCTCCAGCGTCACTTCCGCCCCGTCGTCGACATCGAAATTTACCTCGATGGCCTCTCGGATCTCGGCGAGGCAGTCGGGCCTCAACAGCGCCGGCGTCCCACCCCCGAAATAAATGGTCTCGATACGGTGCTGCTCGACTTCTGATGCTCTTCGCTCTAGCTCTTCGACGACCACATCGGTGTACTCCCGATGGGGAATATCGACTTTGATCGACACCGCGAAATCGCAGTAGGGACACAACTTTTCGCAAAACGGGACGTGGATATAAATCCCCGACGATTGGTGCCCTTCGCCCATCACCAGGCCCCCTTGAAATATCGATGCTCCAGCGTTCCTTCGTCGGTTTGCATACCGAGTCCGGCCTCCGAATGGATGTGTTTACTCCAGCTCGAGATCGTACTGACCTTCCCGGGTTCGAATCTGTACGAACGTCGGCTCGAAGCCGTCATCGGGGTGCAGGCCCGGTTTTTCGGTACGGGCCAGATTCTCCCACCCCTCCTGGCCCCAGGGGCGTGGGATATAGTACGAATAGGTGGTGTCGCCTGCGGTGATCCCGACGTAGTCGCCGGCCTCGATAACTTCGGTGGTAAATAGATACTGGCGATCCAGGGTAATCCTCACGTCGCGCCAGTCCTGATCGCTGGTATTTTGGACAACCAACTCAAAGCCGACCATCCGGTCCGCCAACTCCACATCAGCTCCCAGGTCGTTGCCGTCGCGAGGTTCGCTAAAGGCCCACAGAGCACTGATCAGGGATAAGACAACGATACCGGCGATAATTCCGATTTTTTCGGCGTGATACCGCGATCCCCAGTGAAATACGCTCTTTAGCGATTCCTGCACTGATTTTCCCAGATCCTCCGGGACCATCGTTGACCTTTTATCGCCAGCGGATAACGACCGTCGAGTTCAACCATCGTTATAGCCCACGACACGACTCGTGAACACCCCGCATTTTGTGCTACCGCACCGCGGGCCACCACAGCGAACATCACCGGTCTTGACTGGCCAGTCACGGAGTACGCCGTCTTGACAATGCTTCTTCGGGGCGTCTATCTCGGTGTACTCAATGGAGAGAGCCGTCTCGTTGGTGGTTCTCATTCGCAACCACGACTCGGGACTCCGACGCAGGTCAATCCCATGGAACAGCAATCGAATTCACGTCCGACGGCGGCCTTCTACGATGTCGACGGAACTCTCATCAAGACCAACGTCGTGCACGCCTACGCCTACTATGCGGTCAATGCGCCGGAGATGGTCGACAAAATCAGCAAGACCGCCGGTCTCCTGGCCAGTCTTCCGCTGTACTGGTTGGCCGATAAATTCGACCGCCGGCTCTTTAACGAGGCCTTCTACAAAAACTACGAGGGCTACTCCGAGGACCGACTGGTATTGCTGGGCGAAGAAATTTTCGAAAACGTCATCCGTCCCAACATCTACGAGGGTGCCCTGAGCCTCGTGGAGCGATCGCGTGAGCAGGGTCACCGACAGGTCCTGGTCACCGGCGCTC
>CAYUPT010000876.1:0-1624 GCA_964446725.1 uncultured Bradymonadales bacterium
ATCGTGGATCTGAAACCCGGTGGCAAAGACGACGGCGTCCAGCTGATGCTCGTCTCCACCGGCATCGACGACGCTATCGGCACGGAAGCGATCGACGGCCCGGTCGACGAGATGCACATCATCGCGAGCCAGTGTCCGGTAGTAGTCGTCGGAAAAGAGCACGCGCTTACAGCCCATGGTGTAGTCGGGAGTCACCTTCTGGCGAAGCTGTGGGTCGTCGAAACTGTGCTCGATAAAGCGGCGACCAAAGGTCTGGAAGAGTTCCATCAACCGCGGAGCACTGACGAACCCGGCGCCCCGGGCTTCGTGAAACCAGTACAGCATCGCGCGGTAGGCTCGCTGCAGTCCGGGAACTGCCGAAAATAGCGCTTTTTCGAGAAATGTGTATTGCCGGTCGTTGCGGGGAAGGACCCAGGGCGGCGTGCGCTGAAAGACGGTCAACTCGTCGACTTCGTCGGCAATGGCCGGCACGATCTGGACGCCGCTGGCACCGGTGCCGACGACGCCGACCCGTTTTCCCTGGAGATCCACATCGTGGTCCCAGCGCGCGGAGTGAAAATGCGGCCCCTCAAAGTCGTTGAGCCCCTGGATATTCGGGATATTGGGCTCTCTGAGGCCTCCGACGCCCAGGACCAGGGCCCGGGCCGTAAACTGATCACCCACACCATCGACGAGCGTCCACAATCCCCGTTCTTCGTCGAATTCAGCGCGCTCGATTCGGGTCTCGAACTGAATTTTGGAGTACAGGTCGTACTGTTGTGCACAATCGACGAGATAGCGCTGAATTTCGGGCTGTGGGCTGTAGGCTCGCGACCAGTGCGGGTTGAGCTCAAAGGAAAACGAGTATAAGTGCGACGGGATGTCGCAGGCGCAGCCGGGATAGGTATTTTCCCGCCAGGTGCCGCCGACCTCGCTGGCGGCCTCGTAGATCGTAAAGGAGTCGATGCCCGCGTTTTGCAGCTCGACGGCCATGCCCAGGCCTGCGAAACCGGCGCCGACGATGGCGATGGGAAATTGGTCTGTATCGGTTGTCATCGGCTCGACGTTTCAGTGGGTCAAAATTCTGACTGGCCCCGACGGTAGCACCGGCGGCGGTGGCGAACCAAGTAACCGCCCGGCATTCGACACCAACCACCAGAACCAGGTGACCCGATATGAATGACACCAACGATATCCAGCAGTGGCTCGATACCGAACTCGCGGACCTGGTCGGCGAATTGGGCGACGTCGCCCGGTCGCGCTGGCAGATTCTGGTGGCCACGGCCGTGGTCTGTCTGGGCACGGTGATCGGATTGGCAGCGCTGCTGATCCAGGTCGCCGCCGGATTTTCCGTTCCCGGATTTATCATCGCCTTTGGGCTGTTGATCGGGCCCGGTGTGCTCGTCGTGGTCTACGCCTACATCGCCCTGGTTCGCAATCAACTGCGATACCGGTTCGCCTCCGACATTGTGGTACCCTTTTACCGACAGCTCTTCGAGGAATTTCGCTACGACTCGGCGGAGGGGCTCGACGACGAGTTGTGGCAGTCGACGGACTGGTTTGAGGGCGATGTCGAATTTGCGTCGACCACCCACCGGACTCATTTTCGCGTCGGCGAAATCGATATCCGCTTTTGTCACCTGAA
>CAYUPT010000877.1:0-646 GCA_964446725.1 uncultured Bradymonadales bacterium
ATGGTACCGCGCAATTCGCTTCGATCGATGCCTCGTTCGTCGGCGACGGCGACGTACAGCGCCAGTAAAATCGCCGCCGTGGAATTGATGGTCATCGACGTCGAAATTTCATCGAGCGGAAGGCCGTCGAGGAGGATCTTCATATCCTCGATGGAGTCGATGGCGACGCCGACTTTACCGACCTCGCCGGCGACCCGATCGGAGTCCGAGTCGTAGCCCATCTGCGTCGGCAGATCGAAAGCCACTGACAGCCCGGACGTCCCCTGCTCTAAAAGGTAGTGATAGCGCTCGTTGGACTGGCGCGCCGTGCCGAATCCGGCGTATTGGCGCATCGTCCACAGCCGACCGCGGTGCATCGTCGGGTACACTCCTCGGGTAAACGGGTACTGGCCGGGATAGCCGATATCCTCCTGGAAGTCGCTGTCTTGGCGATCCAGCGGACCGTATAGATCTTCCACCTCTTCGCCGTCGGACATCTCAAAGGACTCGCGCCGAAGCCCAAAGCGCTCCAGAAGTGGCTCCAGGTGCTCCTGACGCCATTTCTCTCGGGCTTTGGCGAGTTCTTCGTAAAAGTTGTCGTCGTCACTCATCAAATCTCCTCATTCCGGAGTATTCGCAGTCGTCCAACCGATGACCGGTATACGCC
>CAYUPT010000877.1:656-1623 GCA_964446725.1 uncultured Bradymonadales bacterium
GTTTGCCACGGGGCGACATCGGCCCCGCTGTTCGGGCGCCGGTGCTCAGTCGTCGTCGGCATCGGCGATGACGATCAGGACATCGTCGATATCGACGGAATCGCCGGCCTGGACTTCGATGGAGTCGACGACACCGCCGCGATGGGCCTCGAGGTCATTTTCCATTTTCATGGCCTCGACGACGAGCAGACGGTCACCGGACTCGACGCGATCGCCGGGCTCGCAGATGATCTTGACGACCTGACCGGCCATCGGGCTGACCAATTCCGGCGCTCCTCCGGCGGCGGCGCCGGCCCCTGCTGCCCGCATGCGACGCTGGCGCTCGTTGAGCACCTCGACGTGGTGGCGCTGGCTCTCGATCTGGACCTGGAGTTCCGGGTCGCGCTCCATGATGGTGGCGTCGACAGAACGGCCCTCGACCAGCATGTGGAGTTGGTCGTCGGCCGGCGAAAACGCATCGACCTCCAGAGTCGTTCCGTCCGGCTTCGAGACTCGATAGGTTCCATCGTCGAGGGTCTCGACGGTCCAGACCCGCTCTTCGTCATCGCCGTTAAAGACGCTGTACTCGCGCGTTTTGCTCATCGTTGTACTCCTGTCGAAAATAATGCGTTGCACCGCGGCACTTCGGCCGCCATACGAGCCGACACCGGGGTCTGGCGACCGGGTGTCACCGCTGTGTCAGATGTGGCGCTTGAGCTGTCGGAACCGCCCCATGGACTTCCATCGGCTCGTCGTATTGCTCGACTTCGAGCCACCGGCGTCGGTGCGTTTTTCGAGCGCTTCGTCGCGGCGGTGCACGGCCAGTACTGCCGCGAGCTCCGCCATATCACCGTGGCGCTTGGGAGGCTCGTCGCGTTCCTCCATCAGATCCGGCACAAATTCGGTGTCGTATTCTCCGGAGACGAAATCGGGGTGATCGAGCACTTCCAGATGAAATTCGAGATTGGTCGTCACGCCGGTCACCACG
>CAYUPT010000878.1:0-1620 GCA_964446725.1 uncultured Bradymonadales bacterium
GACCGCAGAAATTGTAGAATCAATTCTGTTCATCGTTCGTTGTATTCGTCGCCCACATAAGGCGGGCCCGGCTCTCGAGAGTGTCAACATGTTCCGGGACCACCTGGTGAGGTTGAATCCTCCGTTCGATTCGTCGTCGATTCCCAACCCGCATTATTCGTGACGCATCGTGACGAGGCAAAATCAGCGTCGAGAGGCCGAAATCGAGCCCCACAGGCGATGCGGAGCATCGTCGAGGAGTAAGATGATGGGATCTCGTCGCTGATAAGCCGCAGTAGATGGGTCATGAATAATCGGGGCTAATCGAAGGTCCGCCAACCGGTACCTTCGTCACCTGCACTACTATTGTCGACGATTTGAAGAAAATCTTGCGTGAGAATCCAAAAAAGATCGGATTCGATCTTCTGCGACGACGATGAGTTGGCGGCGTATCGGAGGAAGAGGTGGCTAAAATAATCCGCGAATCGACAATCCGGCAAAGTCGGAGTGGACAGCCGGAGCGACGTCGAAACCGGCTTCTACCGGTTCGTCTTGCGTTTCGCCGGCGAGCCAGGGCCATGTCAGAAGTGCGGCACCACCGATGAGCCCTGTGACGCCAATGATGGTGGTGGTCGTCGCCAATCCGGCGGTGTTGTAGACGGTGGGACAGCGACGCAGTGCGATGTCGTCCGAACAGGTCGGTTGTCCGTGAGCACCGGCCAGAAAAAAGGAGCCCACCGTCAATGCTGCGCCGGCGCCGACGGCGGACCAGCCGATGGTCGATCGGTGAGGTTCGATCTGGTCGACCAGGCCGTTGCCGCGGGTGAAGACCGTGCGTTGTTCGCTGCCGGCATCTGCGAGGTGAATCCGAAGGACCATCAGCGATGCCGAGTCTTCTGTAATGATCAATTCTTCGGAGAGTCCGCGATGGGTGTCGTGGGAAAACCGGACTTCGTATCGTCCCTCCTCGAGTTCCAGTGTCGCCTGCCCGGTGTCGACGGGTTCATCGTCGACAAAGATCCGCGTATCTTCGGGAATGACAGAGATGCGGACTTCCGTTTGAGCGGAATCAACGTCGGTCTCGGTTTCCAGCGGTTCCTCTCCGCGAATATCGCCGGGGTCGAGGGTGACGAGGTTGCCCTGAAGCGAGGCGCGGAACTGCTGTAAGACCTCGGCGCGCCCGCAGAGTTCGCAGGTGGCCTGATCGCTGGCAAGGGAGATGCCGGCATCGAGGTCGTAAAAATCGACGGTCCATTCGTAGATTTCGTTTTCCACATCAAATTGTACCCGAAGGCCCAGGCGGGCATCGAGCTCGTCGCCGATCTGCTGGAGGCAATCTCGCTCAAAGCAAAGCTGAAGATCGTCGTCCAACTGCTGGATCCCGTCTTCCGGAGCCAGCCAGTGGTAGCGAGAAGAATTGTCGAAGACATCGAGAAGTTCGTCGTGCACCGCGTCCTCGACAGCCGGATCGGTACTGTCGCCGTAGTCGGTTTGCAGTCCGACCGCAGGCTCGGCAGCGGCGTTTCCCGGCGCGGCAACAACGGCGGTGGCGCCCAGCAAGACGGCGAGTGTCAACATGATTCGATGCATCGATTCACTCCGTAGTCGGCGGGGATGTGGCGGTCGGCGACGTCGTATCCG
>CAYUPT010000879.1:0-1618 GCA_964446725.1 uncultured Bradymonadales bacterium
TGAGAAATCGCTGCATGCCCCGCTCGGTACTCTCGACGACCAATTCTGGATCGTTGTCGAGATTCCCGGTTTGCGGAAAACTGACGAAAAAACTCGCCGGCACGTCGTAGGCGCCGACGACGACAAAACTACTGAATTCGGACTGCTGATTTCGATTGGTATCAAAGACGCCCTCTTCGTCGACATCGGAGAGCGACTGTGGGTCCCAATCTGCGAGCAGCCCCTGGGTAACCCAGTTTCCGGCGCCATCCATATCGTCGGGGCCCAACACCCAGGGGTCGCGCCGGGAATCCGCCGTCCCCTGGGATGCCGCGCCTTTGAGGTCGTTTCGCACCTGGCCGACGCCGAAGCGGGCCTGGTCGAGGGCCGAACTCATCCCTTCCACATTGCTCATCGCATCCGACGTCCGCACAAATAAGCCGTAAATCACGGCCACCAGCATGCCGACCAGTGCCATGGCAATCATCAATTCCACCAGTGTAAACCCCCGGTGAAACCGCTTTTTAAAAAGGCCTCGCATCGTCGTTCCTCGGTCACTCATCGAAGTTATTCCGTCACATCGCACTTAGCGAAACTGCGAATCCATGGCTCGAACCGTGGTGCTCATATGGGTGACCCGGTAGCCCTTCGTCTCCAGATCAATGCGGTCTCCGGTGTCAAGCGAAACCACGTCGCGCCCCTGCCCATCGCCGGGGTCCGGGCAACTATTGGAGTCGGCCCAGTTGGAGTTTGCCGCCGGATAGACCACGGCGATGCCAATGCGGGCAAACCCCTGGTCTTCCGTCGACTCCTCGCCGGCGGCGTAGACACAGAAGCGGCGGCCGCCGTCGTCGACGTCGTCGGTTCCCATCCGAAGTGACGTCGGCTCCTCGAAGACCTTGTTCCAGTCTCCCGTCATGCCCCCCTGGCTGATCGAGCTGAAGAACCCGGGCCGACTATTATAGGCGGTCTGCGATGACCCCGGACCGCTCTGTCGATCCCAGTCGCGGGCCTCGGCACGCATCAATTGCTCGACGGAGTGGACCATCTCGGTCGCTCCCGTCACTTCCCGCGCCGAATTATACCCGGCCAGCGCCGAGTACTGCATCGCCATCGTCGCCATAATTCCAATGGCCAACACCACCATGGCGATCATCAATTCGACGAGCGAAAAACCCTGTTGTCGATGTGGTCGTCGATATCGTGTCATCGGATTATCCTAACCTGTCCGCCATAACCGACGTGAATCATCGAAAAATTGGCCAACTCGCGCTCGATACTCAGATCATCGTCGGCCGTGCAATTGTGGAGACTTCCCAGGTCATCGTCCTGACCGATGAGCCGAATCATCAGATTCATATCCTCGCATTCATCGCCACTATTGACCCCTCCAAGGGGAATCCCGGTCGGTTGGAGTACTCGACCGTTGGGAGCAATGCACACCCGGTTTGCGGGATCGACGCTGTCGATTCTGATATCGAGTCCGTACTCCGCAATATTGACCTGGTTGAGCGTATTCTCGTCGTTGGGTCCACCGTCGTCGGCCAGCGAACAGCTCTGCGCGTCCTCACGATTCGTCGGCTCATAAAACGTGATCGAACCGTCGGTACCGGTCTGGACATCGACGAAGACCGCCTGG
>CAYUPT010000880.1:0-1613 GCA_964446725.1 uncultured Bradymonadales bacterium
TAGGAAGTCGGCCGCGACGGCGTATTCCTCACCGGTGTCCTCGTCGAAGAGGAGCACGTCGTAGATCTTGGCGCCGGCGGTATCGAAGCCAAACGTGCGGTCTTCACAGCGGTTGTCTTCACCGTGGTCGCGAGTGGCGTCTTCGATCAGGACCGTGTTGTAGGTCTGAGCGCTGGTGTCGACGCACTCGCCCGGTTCTTCTTCATCGCCGTCACAAAACCAATCCGTCGGGCACTGGTCGCTGTCGGTGCACTCGGCGGGCGGCTCCAGGCAGATCGTCTCATCGCTGTCGATGTCGTCGCGGTCGCGGCAGACTTCGCCCTCAAAGCAATCTTCCGTGCTCTCACAGGTCTCTACACAGGTCTGGGCTTCGTAGAAGTCGGACTCGCCGTCTTCGCCGTAGCAAATTTCGGCGTCTTCGGCGCATTCTTCGTCGTTGAAGCACTCCGGTTCTTCGTCGTTGTCGTTGTCTTCGAAGGCCTCGTCGGGGCACCCGGTCAGCGCCAGTGCGGTGCAGAGCCCGACCAAGAGCAATCCAGTCATTCGCTTTAGTGTATTCATGATACTCCTCTCTCGTCGCTAAGTTACGGGAGCGCCGTTGGCGTCATCCCGACAATGAGTTCAGGGTTTAGGGGATGCAACCTTCTTGCCAATCGCTCGAAGGTTGCGTGTTGCATTACATGGAAGCCAGTCGTGGTCATTTCTTCAGCGCGGCATCTGGCTGTCATCGCCCAACAATTGAGGCGATGCTCCTAAATAGGTTCAGCCATCGGCTGTAGTAGAAGACGTGTCGACTGCGCAATTATTCATGGTCCGATCGTATAACCAATCAATCGGATTCTGTCACCTCCAACTCCGTGAAATTCGAATAGGGGCCGTGGAAAATGTGTCGACAGTGCTGATCCTCATCGAGGCCAAAAGCGAGCACATCGGTGCTGCAGATCAACGCGCGGTACGTGCCCTGGTCGGCGTCGTCGTAGTCGATTCCACCGAGGGGACAGTGAGGGCCGTCGGCCACAATCTGAATCGACCAGCCGTCGCCCGGTGCCAGCGGCACACCGGGCTCGTCGAGTAATTCGATAAAGGCCCGACCGCCCGGCCCGCCGAGCGCGGTGTAGGCCGCGGATTCCGGCTCTTCGATGCAGGTGCCTTCCTCGTCGACGGGGTACGACAGGGCGGGCGAGGACTGGGGTTCACCGGCAATATCGACGCCCGCGGTTTCGCCGAATCCGACGGCGCTTCCAGTGGCGTTTCGGACCATCACAGCGCCGATGCGAACCGGGGCTACTCCGGGGACGTCGGCCAATTCGGCGTCGGAGTCGACGATGTCGCCGTCGGCGTCCAGTTGTTCGACGACCAGCAGGGAGTCCGTGGGTTGGGTGTCGGCGTCGTTGTCGGCATTGGCCGTGTTTTCGGCGTCATTTTCCGGCGCCGTGTCGTCGTTGCCGGCCTCCGGCGGAGTCAGCACGCAGCTGTTGTGGATGCCGCATCGGGCCGACTGGTCATCGAGGCGGTCCCGACACTCCTCGTCGGTCGAACAGCCCGTCTCCTCGTCTTCCGGATCCAGACATACCAGCAGTGGCTCCGAATCCCCCTGGCCTTGGTAGGCGCCG
>CAYUPT010000881.1:0-1612 GCA_964446725.1 uncultured Bradymonadales bacterium
CCACACCGGCGCCGACGAGACCGGCGATGACGACGGCCTCCACCACCCACACCGCCTCGTAGACACCGATGATGCCCACCACATAGGCCAGCATCGCCGCCGCGGCCGCTGCAATGGCGCCTCGCCCTCCCGGCGCTGTGCGCGATTCTGAAATGCTGCGCGTAGTCGTTGTCATGACAACCGCCTCCCTGGCGTCGTGTCGGGACTCGCTTCCGTGCTCGTCACCGGCCTACATTTTCGATCCACTCCACTACTCACAATTCGTCGAATTGCGCCGGTGCCATCGGCGACTCATCGACGATATCAACCACCTGCTGTCGGCGCACCGGCCCGACCTCTTCGCCGACGCGAACCGTCAGATGGGCTCCCGGCAATTCGGTGTGAAGTCGACGGAGTCGCTCGTCGAGCTCCGAGATCTCGGCGGAACGCCCGGCCAATTCGAGCGCGCCGGCCGTCACATCCAGGCGCACCTGAACCGATTGTTCGTCGTCGGGCTCGTTGAATTGAAACAACAACTCGTCGGGCCGCGCCAGCCCCACCGACTCCCGGGCCCGCCGCTCGGCGAGCCGTGGATCGTCGCGAAGGGCCAAAATCTGGCGCTCCAATTCCCGGTTGCGATCGGCGAGCTCGTCGTTTTGTGCCTGGAGCTCGTGGAGTTCACCCTCCAGCTGCTCCAGGCGATCGACGTTGGGGTGGGACATGATGAAATACACCAGCCCACAGACCACCGTCGCAAAAATCAATATCACAGCCAGTCGCATGGCCGATCTCCGAGGGGAACCAACATTATCTTCGAGTGGTACGGTAGCACCGACACGGAAGGTCGCAAGAAAAGGGCTGTCGACCCGGTCGATACAAGCGCGGGCGACGACCGATTCGACACAACATCGATGGTCGCCATTGGACAGCTCAATCGCCGGGTCGCACCGCCATCTGGACGCGCTCAAAGCCGACGGTGCGCGTCACATCGAGCAACTCGATGACCGCACCGTGGCTGGCGTCGACATCGCCCTGAATCCAGATCGCCGCTCCGGGATTTTGCTCGAAAATTTGGCCCATCGCATCCGCCGGATCGGTGACCGGGCGCTCTTCTGCGTCGTCGCCCTCGCGAATATAGATGTCGCCGTCGGGCTCGACGCGCAATACGACGCGCAATGCGTCGGAGGCATCGGCGGCCGCCCCGCTTTCGGCGTCCGGAAGATCGATATCGAGTTGTTCGACGGCGGTCATCGCCGGGGTGGTGGTCATCACAAAAAAGATCAACAACAGGAAGATGACATCGATAAGCGGCGTCAACTCCAGGGTCGCCTCCACCCGGCCCCGGCGTCCGGAATCGGAACGAAAATTCATGGCTCCTCCACCGCTCCGTCGGTATCGCGGACACCGGACTCCGGCGGCGGCGCCAGCAGATCGAGCAACTCGCCGGCCGCCTCCTCCAGATCCACCGACAGGGTATCGATGCGCCCCAGCAAATAGCGATAGCCCAGATACAGCGGGATCGCCACCGCCAGGCCGGCGGCCGTCGTCACCAGCGCCTCCCAGATACCGCCGGCCAGCGCCGTCGGATCGACGATGCCTCCGGCGCCGGCCTCGTCGACGACGCCCTGAAAGA
>CAYUPT010000882.1:0-1612 GCA_964446725.1 uncultured Bradymonadales bacterium
CGGCTCGGCGGCGACCGCCGGCGGCTCGGCGCCCGATCCCGAGCCCACTCCGGAACCCGAACCAGAGCCCACTCCGGAACCAGCACCCGAGCCAGAGCCCGAACCCGAACCAGAGCCCACTCCGGAACCCGAACCAGAGCCCGAACCGGAACCGGAGCCGGAACCGGAGCCCGAACCGGCCGGCACGGGAACGGTGCTCATCGGTTCCACGCCCCAGGCTCAGATCTTCATTAACGGCGTCGACACCGGCGAGTGGACACCACTTCGCGGACACGAATTGCCCGCCGGAACCCACGAAATCCGCCTGGTCAACGACGATCAGGGCCTCGAAGAGAGCTACACCGTCACGATCGAGGATGGTGCTCAGGAGCGCGTCATTCACCGATGACCCCGGCGCTGCTCAAGTGTTCTCCCGGTCAGACGTAACGACACGGACTCGCTTTGTCCTCTTCTGAATCCAGCCGAAGCCTCGAGTACTTCTGTCCGCAGTGCGTGAGCTGCCACGACGGAGATCGCCGCCAGTGCCCGGAATGCCAGGCGCCGCGCCCCGGGAAACGTTGGCCCTCCGTCGCCGACTGTCCCTATCCATTTCTGGGCGATACCGTCGACGGGCGATATCTCGTCGACCGCTTCGTCGGCTCCGGGACCTCGGGCAACATCTACCGGGCCCGAAGTCTGGGTGCCAACCGCCAGCTGGCGATCAAAGTCATCGATCTTCGACGCTTCGACGACCGCTCTCGACAGGAGATGATCGACCGCTTTTATCGCGAGGTCGACGCCGTCGGTCAGATCAAAAACCCGCACGTCATCGATGTCTTTGAAGCCCTGCAGCTCGACGAGGCCATCTTCGGGCTCGTTATGGACTACATCGACGGGCCGACCCTCGATGTACTGCTCGACGAACGGGAGCATTTATCCGTCGATGACGCCGTCTCGATCACCATCCAGATCGCCAACGGATTGCACGAAGCCCACACCCGCGGCATCATCCACCGCGACATCAAGCCCGAAAATATCATTGTCGAACAACTCCCGGCCTCCGGGCTCTTTGCCCGGATTCTGGACTTCGGCATCGCCCAGGTCGACGGCGACAGCGACGACTACGGATTTCAGGGCACGCCGCTGTACGCCTCGCCGGAGCAGTGTACCGAAGAGCGACGACCCGACGCCCGCAGCGACATCTACAGCCTGGGCTGTCTTTTTTACCACCTTTTGACCGGTCAGCCGCCCTTTGCCTACACCAATGCCCTCCGGGTCATGGACGCCCACGTCGAGGCCCCCCGGCCCCGCCTTGCCGACGCCGCCGATCTGGAGTTTGAGGAATCGCTGGAACATCTGGTGGCGCACATGCTGGCTCGCGATCCCGACGATCGGCCGACGAGCCTCGATGTGGTGCATCGGGAATTAAAGGCCTTCGAGCGCGGCCAACCGCTGTCGACGCTCGGCACGGCCCCCGACGTCGAGACGCCGCCACCACAGGGCTTTGATTCCGACCACGGCGCCGCCACCCCGCCGTCGAATCAATTTATCAGCCTCAGCGAGCGGACCTCCACGGAGTTGGCCGACGATTCGACGGTGCCCGACGCCCCGCCGCTTGCGCGCTGGCAGCCCG
>CAYUPT010000883.1:0-1612 GCA_964446725.1 uncultured Bradymonadales bacterium
TATTGCGAGCGCAATAGGTGGCCGCACGTGGTTGGAGAAGTTCGCTCGACGGACGCGATCTTTCGGGAGACCCGGCAGATGGTCGAAAAATGGGAGGACGACGGTCAGATAGGAATTGATATGGAGTCTTCGGCGACCTTTGCGGTGGCCTCGACGTTTGAACGGCCGACCATCGGATTGCTCAACCTGTCGGATCACCTCCTTCGGGGGGATCATCTGATGAATTACGATGATGAGCGCCTTGAGCTACAGCAACGGGTCGACGAGAGGATTCGAGAGTTGACGCTACACCTGGTAAGCGAATCGGGTGAAGATCGGAAAACGGCGGAGAGTCTTGAGAGCGAGTAGATCAGATGACCAGTGAATTGATTAACCCACCGAAACTCAACGAAGGATCGACACTCGGCGTCATCGCCACTTCGACGCCCGTCGATGCCGCCGGCGATGCACTCGTCGAGAGGGGTTACCGTCGACTCCGGGAACTGGGTTTTGAGATCGTCGAGGCCGCCAATTGTCGTTGCCACATCGGTCATATGGCGGGAGGCGTCGACGAACGGGTGGAGGCGTTGCACCGGTTTTTTGCCGACGATGGCATCGACGGGATCATCTCCTTTTGGGGTGGGCTCAACACCCATCAGATGTTGGAGCATCTGGACTGGGAGTTGATCGCCGAAAATCCGAAGGTCCTGGTCGGCTACAGTGACCTGACCTGTCTGACCAACACCATCACCAGCAAGACCGGATTGGTGACCTTTCAGGGCCCGGGTGTGATCACCTTCGCGAAGCCGACTCTCTTCGACTACTCCATCCGTTATTTTCGGAAGGTTCTGATGGAGGGCGGGGAGGAGTTGCATTACAGGCCGTCGCCGGTGTGCAGTGACAATATCTGGTATGAGCGCGACGACGAAAAAATGCTCGAAAAAGAGGCACCGGGCTGGCGTTGTTTCCGGTCTGGGCGCGCCGAGGGTCCGATTGTCGGCGGGAATTTTGGGACGCTGTTGCTACTGGCGCAGACGCCGTGGTGGCCGGAGATGCAGGGGCGAGTGTTATTCGTCGAAGAAGACGAAGTCGAAAGTCCGGGCACGGTAGACCGGATGTTTACCCAGGCTCGGCAGATGGGCGTCTTCGACGAGATCGCGGGGCTGGTCATCGGCCGCTTTCCGGAGAGTGTGGGGCTGTCGGACGAAGGACTCGACGAACTCCTGGCTCGGACACTGCAAGGATACGACGTCCCGGTGATGGTCGATGTCGACTTCGGTCATACCGATCCGAGGATCACCTATCCGCTGGGGGTCAGATGCCAAATAGACGCCGGCGTCGGAGAGTTGAAGCTCGTCGAGAAGTGGCTGGGTGATTGATTTGACGCCGGCGTCCGGTGTTCGCGTCCGGTATTTCCCTTCGTTCAATGTGAAAAACGGAGACTACCTACCGGTAGCGATCAACTCATTGGTCCAGTACGAGGAAGGGGCGCCGACGGTGTCGATGAGCTCATTATCCGCCATCCACCCGGCGAGTGCGGAGTAGTACTCGTCGGTCATCTGAAAATCGAAGGTAAAACAGGGGACCGTCGCATCGAAGATTCCGTTCATCAGTGGGTCGTCGAGATCAGTCT
>CAYUPT010000884.1:0-1605 GCA_964446725.1 uncultured Bradymonadales bacterium
GGCGCCCGTCGCTGTAGGTGGCGACCAGCGAGTCGCCGTCCTGGAGTCGATCCGGAAGTGGCACGAAGTGCGCCGCCGCAAAGCCACAGCCGAGCACGGCGACGGCCGCCACAGCCCCGATGGCGACGACGCGCCGCCACCGAAGCCCGCGGAGCCAGCTCAGAGCGCGAGATATGCGACTCGTCGACGTCATGGCCGGTGAATCTCGACGGGCTCACCGGCGATACGCGCCCAGCGGTCGTGCTGGTACATCGACGTCAATTCCGCCGGCGGCGTACTGTAGGTCCCCGCCGAAGTGGCGCGCATGCTGTAGACGAAGCGCACGGTCTGGTCGCGGGGAATCGAGCCGTAGGCCTGGAGTCGATCGTCGCGCACATCGAAGTGGTCGACGCTCCACTCATCGCGAGAATCAAACCAGTCGGGGCGGACATCGCCGTCGGGTCGCGGGTCCTCGATCTCGAATCCTCCCGGAAGCCGATCGACAAGTGCGAGATTGCGCAACGTGCCGTCTTCGTCGTGGCTGGCCACCAGCTCCACGTACATCAGGTCGCCGACTTCGATATTATCGAGATCGACGGCGTCGCCGTCGGCGTCGCGGATGTTGCGCTCGAGCTGGAGGTTTTCGCGTCCAAATCGCTGCGATGAGCGCTCGTGGACGCCCTCCGTTCTTCGAAATACCGAGATCGGCCCATCGAATTCCTCCTCGAAGACCAGGTTGACCTCCGGATACTCCGACGCCCGGTGCAACTGCCAGGAGCGAGAACCATCGTCGGCAACAATATCGGGCTCGACTTCGGCGCCGGCGGCGTACAGACGGGCCTCGGGAATCGACTCGCTGCGCGCCTCCGCCCACCGACCGAGGGAAGTGATCGCCCAGCCCAACTCGTGGACGTTGAGAGTCCCGACGCGGGCGTCGACCAGGCGGTCGGCGACCTCTTCGACGAGGTCCTCGAGCAATTCATCGTCAGTGCCAAAGAGCTCGATGCCGACCTCGAGCGCCAGGCCCTGGTGGCGAGCGGAACTATAAAAGTCGTCGCTGATTCGCGGTGCCGCATCGCCGGGCGCGGGATTGGCGATCAGGTCGCGCAGATCGTCTTCCACGGTTTCATCGCCGGCGAGATAGAGGGAGGCCGTGGCCAGCAGCGCGCGCTCGTGGTCGCGGCCCGAGGGATCGTCGGGAAGTCTGTCGAGCAGAGCGCGGGCGGCGCGGCGATTCGGCCTACCCTGCCTGGACAACACCCACATACCGAGGTCCAGGTCTTCGATGTCGTGTCGACGCTGGACACGTCGGTCCAGCCAGTCCAACCCGTCTCGAAGAACCCACTGCGGGACGTCGTAGCCCGCATCTTCGGCGCTGGTCAGCATGTCGAGGACATAGGCCTGTCCCCAGGGGTTGAGGGCGACGCTGCCGGAGGACCAGTAGGTAAATCGCCCCGACGGACGCTGGAGCCGCTCGATACTTCGGATTCCCCGGGAGACCCGCCAGTCGACGCCCCGATGTTCGGAGGCCGGATCGGCGGCCTCCAGCAGGCGATCGAGATAGATGACGGGACGGACGCGAGCCACCGTATTGTATAAATTGACTCCCAGGCGGATGTAGGGATA
>CAYUPT010000885.1:0-1604 GCA_964446725.1 uncultured Bradymonadales bacterium
ACGAGACGACCGGGGTGGAGGTGGCCGTCAAGATCATCGGCGCCGGTCGTCCGGAGGGGACCAGAGCCCGATTTTACCGGGAAGTCCAGGAGCACGCCTCGTTGGTCCATCCGGGCATTGTCTATCTGTTGGATTACGGGAAGATCACGGCCGCAGAGGCCGGGCAGTGGGACGCTTCGGTGGAACGGGGCAATTCGTATGTGGCGATGGAATTGGCCGATGCCGGAACATTGCGCGACCATCTTCCGCTCTCCGGTTGGACCAGCGTGCGCCGGGTGTTGCTGCAGGTACTCGATGCCCTGGCGTATGCCCACGCCCGGCATGTGATTCACCGCGACTTAAAGCCCGAAAACCTGCTGGTATTCCACGATGGGGACGGCGGGACGCGCATCAAGATCGCCGATTTCGGATTGTCCCGCGCCTTCGGTGATGAATACGACGTTGCCGAGGAGCAATTGGCCGAATTTGCGGGGACGCCGGATTATATGGCGCCGGAACAGATCCGCGGACTGTGGCGTCGCTACGCTCCGGCCACCGACCTGTATGCAGTGGGGTGTATGGCCTGGGAGTTGGTCTGTGGTCGCCGGCCATTCGACGGCGCCACGTTGTTGCGGATTGCCCAACAACACTGCAACGACGAGCGACCGCCACTGGAGCCGCAATTCGCCGTACCCGACGGGCTCGAGGACTGGATATTCCAGTTGATGGCCGTCGATACGGGGTTGCGCTTCCGGCGTGCCGCCGAGGCGCTGTGGGCGCTGCCCGATGGAGATGTCGACGATGACACCGCGGCGGCGGTAGGGCGTGGCGATACGCAGGGAACACCGACGGTGCTGATGCCAACCCTGGCGGCCTCCTATGCTGTAGAGACGATGCTGAAAATGGATGCGCCCACGGTCGAACGCCAGGCCAATGTCAGTGTCGACGAGCCCGAAGAGCAAGAGGAGGCGCGCTGGGATCGATTACCGCCGATCGACGTGGAGCTTCCGGACGACTGGCGACGCGGCGACCGGGAGCGACTGCCGACACCGCTGGTCGATACCGGGCTGGGCCTCTTCGATCTGCGAGAGATCCCTTTTGTCGGCCGCCAACAGCAGCGAGATAAGCTGTGGGGCGAACTCCTCAGCGTCGAAGAACAACAGGAACATCGCGTCGTCTGCATCGTCGGACCACCGGGTGTCGGGAAGAGTCGACTCGCCCAGTGGCTGTCGGTCCGCGCCCACGAAATCGGGGCCGCCGCCGTACTTCCCGTGGTTCATACCCCCGGCGAGGACGGTCCGAATGAGGGCTTTCGCGGGCTCTTTCAGTGGGTGTTTCAGACCTGGAAGATGTCGCGCGGCGAATTTTACGAATTCGTCGCCACTCGGCTTCCCGATGGTGACGCGCGGGCGATGACCGAACTCGTTCATCCCACCGGGGAGTCGTTCCGAGGCGGCGATGGGCCGCAGTATCACTTCGAGACGGCGCGCCAAAAATATGGACTGTTGGTGCGGCTATTTCACAGTTTTATGGCTCGTCGTCCCTGTGTAAGTTGGTTTGACGATTTGCAGTGGGGTTCGGATGCACTGGGGCTGCTGGAGTATTTGCTGGAGCCTGAGACCGCC
>CAYUPT010000886.1:0-1590 GCA_964446725.1 uncultured Bradymonadales bacterium
ACCGGAACAGCGACGATGAATCTAGTCTATATATTGATCTGGGGCACCTGGGTGGTCTTCGGCATCAGCGTCATCTGGGCTCTGAGTTGGGCCGTCCAAAACGGACATCTAAGTGACGTCGAGGAGGCCGGTCGATCGATCTTCGACGACGAAGAGCCCATCGGTGAAATGACCGACAGGTTCCCCGGCGAAGGTCCCGACGGCTATCTGGAACAACCGGAGGCCAACGATGAGTGAACAGGACTCGACGGATACGCCGCCCGACGAACAGCCCGGGGTTCCACCGGAGGAGCGAGATGTTATCCGCCGGGCCCGCATCGACCGCTCCTGTCGCGGGCCGGTGATGTTCTTTATTCTCAGCGCTGCGGTGTGGCTTTTGCTCGGGACCGTGCTGGCGATTCTGGCCTCCACGAAACTGCACAGCCCGGAGTTGTTATCGGATACCGAGTTGTTGACCTTCGGCCGCGTCCGACCCGCACACCTCAATACCGTCATCTACGGCTGGTCATCGCTGGTCGGTATCGGGGTGTTGTTGTGGCTCCAGGCCCGGCTGGCCCGGGCCCCTCTTCGATTTCACAAATTGCTGTACGGAGTCGGGATTCTATGGAATCTGGCCGTCCTCGGTGGAACCATCGCCCTGTTGACGGTGCATTTTGAGAGCGTGGAGTGGCTGGAGTTTCCGGTCTGGACGGCGGCCTGTCTGGGCATCGGCTTTATCGGCGTCATGATCGCCAGCCTCGACATGTTTCGACGCCGGACCAAACACCACATCTTCGTGTCTCAGTGGTATCTATTCGGGGCCGTGTTCTGGTTTCCGATACTGTACGTGCTGGCGAATTTGATGATCCGAATCGGGCTCGCCACCGGAATCGCCCAGGCGACGGCCAACTGGTGGTTTGCCCACAATGTGCTGGGCATCTGGTTTACACCGATTGGACTGGCTGCCGCCTACTACTTTATCCCGAAGGTATTGGGCCGGCCCATCCACAGCTACTACCTGTCACTTCTGGGCTTCTGGACACTGGCCCTGTTTTACAACTGGGCGGGGACTCACCACCTGATTGGAGGCCCGCTGCCGGTGTGGCTTACGACGGTCGGAACTGTGGCCAGCATGATGATGTTCATTCCGGTGGTCACCGTGGCCATCAATCACCACATGACGATGGTCGGCCACTTCGAAAAGCTCAAATTCAGCCCCACCCTGCGTTTTATCGTCTTCGGCGCCATGAGCTACACCCTGGTCAGCGTCCAGGGGTCGCTGATGGCGCTTCGCACCGTCAACGAGACGACCCACTTCACCCACTACACCATCGCCCACGCCCACCTGGGGATGTACGCCTTCTTTACGATGGCGATGTTTGGCGCCGTCTACTACATCGTGCCCCGTTTGCTGGGCCGGGAGTGGCCGTCGGCGACGCTGATCAAGGTCCACTTCTGGACGACGGCCACCGGCATCTTCATCTACTTTACCGGCCTCAGTTGGGGGGGGTGGCGCCAGGGCGAGATGATGAACCACGACACCATCGACTTTCTCGAAATTGTCGAATACCTCATTCCCTACCTGTGGTCGCGCAGCTTCGGCGGAATCTT
>CAYUPT010000887.1:0-1587 GCA_964446725.1 uncultured Bradymonadales bacterium
GTTTGTGATCGTAATACGAATTTGCGTCTCTTGACTGTTGCACCGCCAAACTTCACCCTGTTGAGCAACTCAACCACCCGCTTCCCGACCTGAGCTTTTGGGGGAAGCACACACTCGAATGCCGTACTTCGCGAGCTGCATTGTTCGTCGTATCGTACTGGAGTCGATCGATGGTCACCCGCCAGACATTTCATGGCGAGAGCTGGCGACCCGATTGGCGCATCGATGATGCGCCGCTGGTGTCGATTGATCTGGAGACCACCGGTCTTTATCCGGAGCGCGACCAGCGCATCGTTGAAATTGCGGCGATCGACGACGGCGGGGTTCGATTTCATCGCCGGGTTGACCCTGAAGAACAGAAACCGGGGTTTGGCGGCGGAGAAGAGCGCAGAATTCTATTTGAAGTCTGCCGTCTTCTCGACAGTGTCGTGACCGTCGGCCACAACGTACTATTCGATATCCACTTTCTGGCAGAGCGGTGCCGGAGACATCAGATACCGCTGCCGACAACCGGTGTTATCGATACGCTGGGGCTCGCGCGCCGATTCCTGGGTGACGAAACCGAAAATAACCTGGAATCCGTCGCCACCGAGCTCGATATCGCAATACCCGAAGAGCTCCATCGCGCCATTCCCGATGCGAGACTTGCGCGAGCGGTACTCGATAAATTTGTCGACATCCAGGGACTTGAGACACTGGCCGATGCCGAAGTGCGTCGCGTCAGTCTCCACGATCATTGAACGACAACGGGGAATTGATGAAGGGACGACCCACGACATTCTGGGCAAAGCTAAAGACCGACGAGGACGGCGAAGTCACTGAGTGGCACCCGCTCGTCGCTCATTGCGCCGATGTGGCAGCTGTCTTTGAGGCCCTGCTCCAGCGCACGATTTTAAGTGAACGATTGGCGACGCTTCTGGGCTGGGAAGACCTCGACAGCTCCGAAATTAGCCGCCTGTCGGTGCTCGCCGTGCTCCACGATGCCGGGAAAGTCAATCTCGGATTCCAGGCTATGGAAGACCGGTCTCCGGATCGTTTTGCCGGTCATGTCACCGAGATGATCGCTGTGATCGATGCCGAACGCGAGCACAACGAGCGTATTCTGGGGGCGCTCGGCGTCGCTCCGATGTTGGAGTGGTTCGATCTGGAAAATGGGGAACGCCCGATTATCGACGCATTTTCGGCGACCTGGGCCCACCACGGTTGTCCCGTCGATCCCGATAAGGTGACATTTGACGAACGGCTGTGGGAACGCGAGGGCGACCGAGATCCGATCTCCGGACTGCGGAAGTTGGCCGGGGCCGTTGAGAACTGGTTTCCCGACGCCTTTCAGTCGACGGCCAGGCCGTTTCCCGATTCACCGGCCTTTCGCCACGCCTACAATGGTGTGCTCAATCTTGCGGACTGGCTGGGCTCTAATGACGAATTTTTCCCCTACGCGACATCGCCGGACGACCGGATGGAATTCGCCCGCCGCCGCGCCGGACAACTGGTCGCCGATATGCATCTCGATGCTCGCAAATGCCGAGCGATAATTGCCGACGAACCGATTGAATTCGGTGACTTCGCTCCCTTCGATACGCCTCA
>CAYUPT010000888.1:0-1582 GCA_964446725.1 uncultured Bradymonadales bacterium
GTATTGTGCGGAGATCCACGCTATATCGCTCCCGAAAACTGATATCGTCGATGTGTCGTCGAATCTCGCCGATGATAGGCGAGTTCGAGATCGACAGATCCCCGACCTTTTGATTCGGGGCCAATTAGACGAGGGCGCCTCCGATTTATTCAATGAATATTCCGAAATTTTCTAATGCGGTGGTCCGCGATCGCAAAAACCCCGCCGGGTGGCGGGGTTTTACGGCGCTCGTCGATGTGATCTCAAAGCGCTTTGAGCCGACGTCGACCGTGGGTGACGCGCCGGATTTGCCGTCTGCAATGGCTCACTGCACCATCATCAGGATTCGGTGTGCAACGCCTCGATGTAGCGTTCGGCATCCAGGGCGCCCTTACATCCCGTGCCGGCAGCGGTGACGGCCTGGCGATAGGTGTAGTCCTGGACGTCACCGACGGCGAAGATTCCATCCACATTGGTGTGGCTGGAATCGGGTTGGGTCTTGATATAACCGTCATCGTCCATATCGATCAGGCCCTCGAAAATCGAGGTGTTGGGGATGTGGCCAATGGCAATAAAGACCCCCTGGCAGGACATCTCGTTGACTTCCCCGGTGTTGTTGTTGACGACGTTGACGCCGGTGACCCCGTCTTCTTGGGTACCGAGGATTTCGGTGACCTCCGAATCCCACAAAAATTCGACTTTCGGGTTATCAAATGCTCGCTGGGCCATGATCTTGGAGGCCCGCAATTCGTCGCGGCGGTGGATGATGGTGACTTTGGAGGCGAATTTCGTCAAAAACGTGGCCTCTTCCATCGCCGAGTCGCCACCGCCGACGACGACCAGATCGTCGTCGCGAAAGAAGTAGCCGTCACAGGTGGCGCAGGTCGATACACCGTGTCCCATGAGCCGGTCCTCACTATCGAGTCCCAGCAGCCGCGCCCGGGCTCCGGAGGCGACGATAAGGGTCTGGCTCTGAAAGCTGGTCCCGTCGTCGAGGGTGATGGTCAGCGGACGCTCCGATGCGTCGACATCTTCGATCAGAGAGATATGATTCTCCATCCCGAAGCGCGAGGCCTGATTGCGCATCCGGTCCATCAATTCGGGCCCCATGATGCCTTCTGGAAAGCCCGGGAAATTCTCGACGTCGGTGGTGATCGTCAGTTGACCGCCCGGTTGCGGTCCCTCGAAGAGCACCGGTTCCAGATCGGCGCGGGCCGTATACAGGGCGGCGGTCAGGCCGGCGGGGCCGGACCCCATGATGGTGACGTCGTAGAGATCTTTTTCCAGTTCAACCATTTGTGCAGCTCCGTAAGACTTCAGGGGGAATGACAACAGGGGTGATTCTGGTGGGTCGGTGATCGGTTGTGAATTCAAACGATGTCGGTGGTCGGTTTAATCCAACGACGGTGGTCGTCACTCACCGAGTTCATCGGTGTGTTCCAGTGGTCCGGTATCGGATTCGATCTCCTCTCCGGCGAGCTCTGCTTCGCTGTCCGTATCACCGGACTCGTCATCGAGAAAACGCCAGTACGTGAGAAGAGTATCGATTTCGTCAAAGAGCTCTTCGGAGTGCTCGGCGTCGGAGAATCCGATAATCTGGAAT
>CAYUPT010000889.1:0-1579 GCA_964446725.1 uncultured Bradymonadales bacterium
CCGACGCGCTGCAGATGCCTCCCCTCGACGGTGTGGAGCCGACGACCTCCGACGAATTATCCGAGAAATTGGCCTCCATTGTCGGCTCCGCCATCGAGCGGCAGCGAGAACAGCGGCCGAATAGTGCCGGAGACTTCGCCCGTCTGCTGTCGGAATGGCTCGAACAGGCTCAGATCATCCCCAACTCCAGCCTCAGCGAACAGACGCGACCGACCGACAAGGCGACGGACGACCCGACGCCAACGCCCTCTACTTCGTCACCCCAACAACCCTCGCATTCGACTTCCACACCCTCTCCACAACAGCGGAACCACGAGATGAATCGACCGGATCACGACCTCGAAACGGACTACGTCAAGATCGCCGACGGCACCTACTGGGTCGGCAAGCGCCCGAGCGACGAAATCTTTTTTGCCAATCCCTATCTGCGCACATCCCCCGGGCAGAGTCCGAACGATACGAACTTCAATTTGTTGATCGATCCCGGCTCCAGCAAGGACTTCAGCGTCGTCCAGTCCAAGGTCAGCCAGGTCATCGGCAGCGTCAACAACGTGGACTCCGTCTTTATCAACCACCAGGATCCGGATGTCGGCTCGTCGGTGGGATTGATGCTCGGCCGCTACACCCCGGATGCCCACGTGCTGTGCACCGAGGATACCTGGCGGCTGGTTCACTACTACAATATCCCCCGCAAGCGCTTTGTGCCCCTCGAAAAATACCCGGACGGCATCAAATTGCCCTCCGGCGACGTCGTATTGCCGGTGCCGAGCCCCTTTTGTCACTTTGTGGGCGCCATGATGCTCTACGATCCCAATACCCGGGTGCTGTTTAGCGGCGACCTCTTCGGCGGGCTGACCGACCGCGGCGCCACCGGGCTATACGCCGATGAAAGCGACTGGACGGGCATGCGCGCCTTCCACCAGATTTATATGCCCACGAAGACGGCCGTCCAGAACGCCATCGACAATATCCGAGCCCTCGATCCACCGGTCGAGGTCATCGCTCCTCAGCACGGCCGAGTCATCGCCGGAGACTACGTCCAGGAATTTATGGAGCGGCTGTACGACCTTCCGGTGGGCCTCGATATCCTGGAGGACCGCAACGCATCGGATGAAGAACTTCAGGCCTGGACGACCGTATTGTCTCGCGTCGCCGACGTCGCCCGCACCGCGCTCGGCGATCGGGTCGAGGATGTACTGGCCAACGATCCGAATTTGAGCGGCCACATCACCTTCCAGGACCAGAATCTGACGGTTGAAAACCTGGGCAAGACGTCCGTCGAGCGAGCCGTGCGCCTTCTGTGCGATGAGGTCCCGCCGGAGACGGCCAATTCCATCAAATACGAGGTGGTGTACGCCGCCGAAGAGTTGGACCTTCCGACCCCGCAGGTCGAACTCGACGAGGATGGCGACGGTGACTCCGCAGACGAAGACGACACCCACGATGCCTCGGCGCACTTCGGCGTCGCTTGACTGAAGCTATCTGGGCCGCCGGCGCTACCTCCCTTAAAACCCAATGACGCCGCGGGCGTCATGCCGGCGAGGCCGCCGGCGCTACCTCCCTTAAAACCCAATGACGC
>CAYUPT010000890.1:0-1579 GCA_964446725.1 uncultured Bradymonadales bacterium
CTCCCACCGACGCCGAAGAATACGGTCTGGAAGTCGCCCTCGAAGCCCCCTCGGAAGACCACCTCGTCGAGGGTATCGGCGGCTACATCTCTGGAACTGATGAGTGTTTCACCATCTATGCCGAGACATCACAGACTGCAAATGATGGCAACTGCACAATAACTAACGCCGAGCTCTTCTCGGGATGCGTAGGTAATAACGCAATTGAAGACTTTGAAAATGCCTACCTCAGAACTGGACTCGATGGCGACTGTGGTGACAGAGAGGGACAGACATTGAATGTCATCGAAGATGATTATTGTCCGAAACAATAATCTCGAGAGCACCTACATTCGGGATTACGGGCCACCCGCGTCGCTTCGTTTCGATTTTTTAAGGTCGAGTTTCGATGCCAATGATACGGGTGTTCCGGCTCGGCCTCTACGTCAAAGGTTGAGCGCCCACTTATCGGCACTCATTCGCCCGGCTCGCATATACTCCGAGACCACCTCACCGGCGCCCACAAAAGTCCCTTCGACCCAAAGGCCGCACAGGTAAATAAGCCCGGCGACAATGGCACCTCACCCACAAGCGGCATGTGGTCCGAACCAAACACCCCGCGCTCGCCGCGCCACACCTCCACGACATCTGCATCGCCTACGGCCGGCACCACCTCGACGACGCCGGCCTTGAGTTCCTCGATGACTCGAACGTCGACGCGCTCTTCCCCCTCGCTGAGCCGGTAGTACGTCGATCCCAGGCCCCACAATCCATCCGGCCGCTCAAAGATATGCTTCGACGCATTGACCAGCGCCGGAAGTTCTTCGCCGTCGGGGTCGAGCACGGCGACCTCACCGGATTTTCGGCGAAGATCGAGGCCGTCGAAATACTCCTGCAGCGACGCTCCCACGGCCAGCACCGCCCGCGGTGTCTCGACGACATCGCCCGTCGATAGACTCAGACTCCATCCCCCACTGTGCGACTCCAATTCCTCCATTCGAGCGTCGACAAATTCCACGCCGCACTCCGCCAGATCGGCGCGCAACTTCGCGAGCAGTTCGGGAAGCACCACCGACGCCGCCGGCCGGTACACAAGGGCCGGAGTCGACGGCTCAAACCCTGGAAACGTGCGCCGCACCTCTCCGGCGTCCATCAACTCCACTTCGATGAGGTCTGGGTAGCCCGTACGGGCCTTCTTCCAGCTTTCGCGCAACATCTCGCCGCGCTCATCGCCGCCGATAGGCCGCACCATCGCTCCCGTCTTCATCCAAGTACGGCCCAGACGCTGGCCCCACTCCTCGAGCCGCCGCCAGCTTTCGACAAACGCCTCGTCCTGGCCCCGCCGAAGATCCATCTTGCGCCCCGGAAATGGATGCAGCATCGTCGCCGGCGACGACGAACCCCGCCTCGGATCGCCGTCGTCGATCACTGTCAACGAAGCCGCCTCGACACCTCGTTCCAGCAGCGCATCGACCAGCGACAATCCCGCCAACCCGGCGCCAACCACCGCCATGTCCGTCGTTCGCATCATCAAATACCGGCCTCTTTGAATACGACCCCGGCGCGCCTTGTGCCGCCGGTCAGTAAGCCTTGTCTGCTA
>CAYUPT010000891.1:0-1575 GCA_964446725.1 uncultured Bradymonadales bacterium
ACGCCGATCGGCGCGCCGGACGCCCCATCGACTACCATGTCTCGGCCTATCTGAGCGCCCGCTACATCGGGGGTGGATCCGAGGGCACCGCCGACCGACCGGAAGACGAGCCCGGCGACGGCTTTACCCGCAACTGGATCAACGCAGTAGCCCTGACCCTCGGTTTTGAATACACGTTCTAAATGGTTCACAATCCAGCGCCAAAAAAGTCCCCCATGTCGTTACGAAGTACACCGCAGGCACTCTTTTTCGCCCTGATCTCCGCCGTCGTCGTCGGTGGCTCAGTGGTCCTTGTACTGAACGCGATGGGCGATGACGCGCCACCGGACGAGATCGACGATTCGGCTCCATCTGCGGCGCCGGCGGACGACGGCGACAGGACCGGCGAGACCGTGGACTTTATGGAGCCCTCCGGCGACCACCAGATTTCGCCGCCCGGCGACATCACTCTGGGGCCGGCGACACAGCTGACCGCCTTTTTTCCCGCCCAGGCCAATCTGCAGTGGCTTTCGGAAGACGTCGACTACGACCACCCCGTCGCCGGTGAAGGCTCGAAGACCAACCATCCCGGCGGCGCACTCTCACAGGGCTGTGCCGAATGCCACGCCACCGACGGCGTCGCCCCCGAGCCCCGCGAACTCGGCGAACGCCTCGTCGACACTCCGGCCGGTGTCGACGGCAAAGCGCCCTACGTCGACGTCGACATGCGCGCCGCCTTCGACGACGAATATCTGTATCTGCAAACCTCCTGGCAAAGTCAGCGCCCGCGACCGGGCATCACCCACCAGACCTTTCAATTTCTGGACGACCAGTGGCAGCGCGACTCCCTAGAAAAGACCGCTGAACGCAACCAGCCGCAACACCTGGACGACAACGAATTATTCGACTACGAGGACCGAATGGCCATCCAGATCGCCCCGGAGGGTCAGGACATCCGCGCCTTCGGCGACGAAGGACCGACCTTCGATGAGGTCGGATGTGCCGTCGGTTGCCACGCCAGCATGCGTAATATGCCGGAGCGACCGGAGGCCGGCGACGTCCAGGCCCATCCCTATCTCGGTGACGACGGACTGGGGCGAGACGACATCCGGCACTATCTTCTGCACACTCGCGACGACGACGAGCGCTACCGCCCCGACGGCGCCTGGGCCAATATCGACGGCGACTACGATGCCGCCGCCGACCGCCGGGCCGACAACTATCTCGACCTGTGGCAGTACCGTGGAGCTCGTTCGGCGCCGATGTACAGCGCAAGCAACGACGACGGCATGGAGTACCGCCACAATTACTGGTTTAACCAGGATCCCTCACAGCAACCCGATGACGCCCAAGACTTGGTCTACGACGCCGATGAACACCGCTGGACGGACGACGACGGCGACCCCGTCGATGCTTCGGACTACGCCTGGATGTACGACAGCGCCGAGACCGGTTTTCACGCCCTTCCCGACGCGGCGATCGACGGCGACAACCGCGAAATTTCGGCGCAATGGGCGGCCCGCTATCCGCTGATCACCCAGGGCCCGGACCGAAATGCCATCCCCCTCGACCAGCAACTCATCGACGACAGTGAGA
>CAYUPT010000892.1:0-1574 GCA_964446725.1 uncultured Bradymonadales bacterium
GTCGACGTTGACGGTAGCGGTCTGCAACGTCGAGGGCGTGCTGGGCAAGGCGCGGTGACGCTGCGATGCCGGAGGGATCTTGGAGCGATCCGCAACGAAGAACCAGCGCATTCTCGGCGCGTCAGCCCCACTATCAACGAGATGTGAAAGCGTAGAAATACCGGAGGTGGGACTCGAACCCACAAGGCCGCAAGGACCATCGGATTTTGAATCCGACGCGTCTACCAGTTCCGCCACTCCGGCTCAGTTGTCGAGAGGCGACGTGGATGTCGCCTCAGTGAGAACGTAACTATCGCAGACGCCGGGCCACTTCAAGAGATAATCGACGCCGGCATAGCCAGACGTCTACATTTTTTCGGAAGAGGCGATGGCCGAAGTCGGCCAACGAGGCAGGCTGCATCAAGTACAAAGTTAGAATACTCGACGGAACGGCGAATTGCAAGGCGGTATCTCACAACTGTGGTGCAACAGCGTGGAGACCGTTTGTTATTCCCCGCGATCGCCGCTGTCGTCGCCCTGCGGATCCCATCGGCGCCACCGGCCCTGGAGGCGCGGTGCGTCGGGGTCGGGGCTGCCGGTGTCGAGCTCGCGAAGCCACGCCGAGTCACTGCCGATAATGGCGGCGGTGGGCACGAAGGTGGCCGGTTCGAATTCGACTTCCGACGCCAATTCGTCGGAGACCTGGAATCGCTCGTCGGGCGACTCAAAGAGGTGTAGTGCGTCGCGGCCCCAGTCGACGAGCTCCTCGAGTTGTTCGGCAAGTGGTTCCGGTGCCACCCGGGCGTCGACGCCCAACTGCTGGAGCTGCTGGCGGCCCACACTGAGCCCGTCGCCCAGTGTATCCTCCAGCAGTCGGACGATGGCGGCGTCGTCGACGCCATCTCGCCCGCTCAACATTTCGGTGGCCATCGCCCGCTGTTGAGCGCGGATATAGCGGTCGTAGGCCAGTCTCGCCAACACCGATTCTTCGCCCTGCTCGATGGCCGGGATATCAAGAGGATCTGCCGGACAGTACTCGATCAACGCCGCATCCAGCGGCCGGCGCGGCACGACGCACAGCCCGCCGTCGATGGCCCCGATCGCCCCGGTGGGATGGAGGGTCACGGAGTCCGCCGCGGCGGCGACCAAGCTTGCCACTCCGTCGATGCGAAAGGGAACGATGACCTGAAGCCCGATATCGAGTTGTCGAACGGTGCGCAACAGCGTGTCGGCAAATGCCGGGTGTCCACCGCGAGCACCGACGATCAACGCCACTTCATCGCTTCGCTCGCGGCGCATCCGCTCCACGACCAACTGCGCAAGATAGCGACCGGCTTCCTCGTCGACATCGACGGAGTACTCACCGGTCCAGTGCGCAAATAGCGCGTACGTCGGAATTCCGAGCGATTGTTCCAATTCCCCGATCATCGTTGTCGATTCGGCAATCACATCGCACTCCCGGTTCCACTGCGCCTACGGCGGTATTCGCTGGCATTGAAATGCTACTCCGTCCACGCCGGCTCTGCATAGCCCGATCCCTGGTGGGTCAACCGATTCTGGACCTGCCCATCTTCGGTCATCAGCCACAACTGACG
>CAYUPT010000893.1:0-1571 GCA_964446725.1 uncultured Bradymonadales bacterium
GGTTCTTTAACCACTGTCGGAGCCGGCTTCAAGGAGGGGCGTTGTTATCGATGCTATTCGGGAGGCTGACTCCCGCCATCCCCTACCAACGAGGGACGACATGTCGATGTCTCGCGAATTGCGCCACTTTCTGATCGCCACCTTTGCGATAAATTGGCTTCTCGCTGCGGCCTTCTATCTATCGCCGTTTGCCTACGGCGGACTGGCGGCGACCCTTATGGCCGCGACCTACATGCTCGTTCCGGGCGCCGTGGCCCTTGTCGTCGACCACCGGGCCGGACACCCACTGCGGTCGAGCCTGTGGCTGCATTTCAAACCGAATTGGTGGTGGCTCGTCGCCTGGCTATTGGCGCCGGTTCTGGCCTTTATGGCACTGGGAGCCGCTCTCTTGCTTCCCGGCGTCGGACTCGACATCGGCATGGCGGGCTTTCTGGAACAACTGAGTACCCTTTTATCCGACGAAGAACTCGCCGAGGCCCGCGAGCAACTCCGGGCATTTCCGACAGCGGGGTTTGTGGCGATCCAACTCGCTCAGGGACTCATCGCTGGAGCCACAATCAACGCCTTTTTCGCACTCGGCGAAGAACTCGGCTGGCGCGGTTTGATGCTTCGCGAATTGGCTTCCCGAGGTTTCTGGAAGAGCGCGGGAATCATCGGCGCCGTCTGGGGTATCTGGCATGCCCCGCTGATACTGCAGGGCCACAACTATCCGGAGCATCCAGTCATTGGCGTCGCCCTGATGACGCTGTGGTGTATTTTGCTCTCCCCTCTGTTTTCGTGGCTCACACTCAAGTGCCGCTCCGTCGTCGCCGCTGCGATTTTACACGGTACGTTAAACGCCACCTTTGCGTTCTCATTTATTTTTCTCGACCGACTGGTCCCCCTCGTCACCGGGCTCAACGGATTGATCGGCTGTGGCGTGCTGGTCGTCGTCAATGGGGCACTATTTATTATCGTCCGTCCGTCACTTTCTGCAGACGACTGGGCGCAGAAATAACACCGGCCGACGCATCTCCGACGTACATGCATCAACAACCCCTACGCTGACAAAGCGATAATCGTCACCATAACCATCGCAAGGCACATAAAATGCAACGTTGATTGCGACTGGTCGATTACTCGGCCGCGACTGCCAACGGATACTCGTATAAAACATGCCTTCGTCCTGGGCATGCAAGTTTAGACTGCAGAGTGGCCAAACATGAGATACCCCGGCTAGACGACCTCAAGCACTGCTTCTTCGCGTCAGTTACATACTTTCGACGAAGAATCTCTCCATCTGGTGGTTCCAGGTCCCAACACGCCTATCCGTACTGCACGCTGAGATGTCAAACTCGTCCATACACACCGTACCACGTTTCGGTGTACCGTCTGGGAAAAACGGCTCTCTTGGACGACGGTTCGATAGAGGCTCGCCCTCGACTTCGATTTCCACTTCCCGGGCAAACCCCGACGATTCTCTCAAATCCTCCGCATCATTTTCGTCCAATTCGGTTCTTCCCAAACAAAGCCGCTTTAGGCATCCGAAGTGACTCCCATCCGACAGGACCGACGCTGCTTCTGGAGTCAAA
>CAYUPT010000894.1:0-1570 GCA_964446725.1 uncultured Bradymonadales bacterium
CGAGGTCCGAGACTTCAAAACCGGGCTCCGGCAAGCCCATCGAATAGACCGTAATTTCGAGCCATTGACCGGCGTCGGCGTCAAATTCCAGGACATCCCGGCTGTGGATCGGTTCATCGTCTTCGTCGTAGTCCGGAGCGTCGATATTGCCGACGAAACTGACTCGTTCGCCCACAGCGGCGAGATCGAAGCTGCCTCCATCTTCACCGCTGAGGTCGAGGTCTGGATCGGCGGCGATATCGTCGTAAAATGACTGGACGGGGATGCAGACACTGTCGTCCTGAATCGTCCCCGGTCCGCATTCTAGCGTCGATGTGGGGACACATTTGCGATCTGCGACTTCAAAGGTCGTCCCCTCTCCGCAGACTCCCTCGACAGGCCGGCACTGGTCGCCGTGATACTCGGTATCTTCGCCGCATACGTCGTCGTACGGAACGCATTGATTGCCGTCGACGACCGTTCCCTCTCCGCAGGTGACCTGCCCGTCGGGAATGCATTCTCCATCTTCGACGACGCCGTCATCGCCGCACTCAAATTGCTGGCCGACACATTGACCGGCGTCGTCGTCAAAATCAGTGCCCTCCGCGCAGTACTGGTCGCCAGCCGGAACACAGGTACCGAGTGCACCGTCGCGAACTTCGCCATCGGAGCATTCGTCCTGATATTGCTCGGCAATACACTCGCCGGACTCTTCGTCCTCCACCGCGCCTTCGCCGCATTCGATGCTCTCGACGTCGCCTCCACCGCAGGCCATCAGGCCGGCGGCGGCGAGGGCGACGATCAAATTGTGAATCTTGGTTCTCATAATCTATGCTCTCCAAATCGATCCGGTTGTCCCAACGGTCCACGTAGCGATCTTCTACCCGGTCTTACTTCAGTCGGGACAAATCAGGGTCAGAGTCCACCCGGCGAAGTCCGTGTCGGTAAACGACGCACCGTTGATGATCTCCACGGCCCAGTCGCCATTGCCGGAGGTGCCGATAATCGGGTCCATGGACTCGTAAGGGGCAGTGACATCGGGATAGGTCGAGCTATCGGGTCCGTCTTCATTTCTCAGCCGAATCGGGCTCGACAGTCCCGGGGCGTGAAGGTCGACGCTGAGTCCGCCTGACCACGTCGATGGAATATCGGTCTCCACCGACACGTCAATAACCGATGAGCAATCACTCATGGTGATCGGAAATTCGACCTGGTCGCCGGGGTCTACAACGGTCGGGGGACTGAAGTTAACGGATTCGACGACGGTCTTGATATCGGTGTCTTCCAGATCCAACTCGTAGCCGTCGTCGGCCGCCGAGTCTGCTTTGATCTCCAGGGCGTATTGTCTTGAGTCGGAGATCATGCCCGCCATGCCGAATTCATCGCTCCCAATGGACTCACTCACCATTTCACTATTCGTCAGGTCCCAGAGCCGCATTTCGGCATCGACGCCGGCACCGAAGTCGACATCGGCGCTGACAATGCGCTCGTCGCCGGGAGCCTGAAATACGAGGGCCTCGCTCTCGCCGGCACTCATACTCGGTCGATCGTAGCTTTCGGAGATTGCTCCCTGGACTGTAAACGAGTCGAA
>CAYUPT010000895.1:0-1569 GCA_964446725.1 uncultured Bradymonadales bacterium
GGAACCCGCTGGGTGGCCAGGTGGGCCGGGCTGGACGTGACGGTCGAGGGGGCATTTCAGACCGGGACGTACTGTCCGGGACCGAGCGTCGGTCTGTCCTGTGAGGTCGATGCCGGGGAAATTCGGGGCTACTTCGCAGACGGCGAGATGGGCTACGAAGTGGCGGGACTGCGACCCTTTGTCGGCGGCTCCTACGCATCGGGCGACGATCCGGACACCGCCGAAATCCGAGAGGCATACCAGCCGATGTATCCCACCGGACACGCAGTCCTCGGATTTATGGACATCATCGGTCCGCGCACCAACCTCATCGAACTTCGGGGCGGACTGGAGGCGTCGTTCGCGATGTTCAACGCCGTGTTGGCGGCCCACGGATTTCGACAGGTCGAGCCCTCCGGTGGACTGGGGGCGGAGTTTAACCTGAAGGTCTTCGCTGACGTCACCGATTCCATTCAGATCGGGGGCGGTCACGGGGTCTATGTGCCCGGTTCGGCGCTGTCGGCGACGGACAATGTGCCGGAGGGCGTCGCCAACTGGAGTTTCGTCCAGACCGTCGGGCGGTTTTAAGCACGTTGGGTCGTGGTGGTCACAGCGACGATGACGTTTTGCGCGATGACAGCGCCGCCATATCGCCAGGGCTCAAGACGGCGCAAAGATGTCATCGGTTCCAGCACGGGATGAGATGATAGGGAGCGCGGCGAGCCTCGCCGCGATCGACGACGACCGGGCCCGAGTTTGCGAGGGTCCAACGAGGAGTCGATAGCCATCGATAAACGCCCTTCCGGCACTTGCTGAAAGGGCGAATCTACAGCCTGAATGTGATTAAAAAGCGCGCCCGGCAGGAGTCGAACCTGCGACCTACGGATTCGAAGTCCGGCGCTCTATCCAGCTGAGCTACGGGCGCAACATCGGGGGTGAATCCCGAAGGGACGAGGTTTATGCCACCGATGGGCGTTTGATTCAAGTGGTTTTTTCGATCGCCGGCCAGGGAGTTTTCGAAAATTCGATACTTATTCCGCACGACACAACCGATTCCGCACGACACAACCGAGGGCGGGAACGCCCTCGTCACCAAGATCAACGTCGAGATTACGCTCCTCCACCGCTCGCGGGGAGGTGGCTGAGGGAGCGGGAGCGACTGAAGTCGGAGGGGTCGACAGCAATCTCATACCGCCGCCCTCAGCGCATCGACACCGGCCGCACCGTCCAGATTTCGCGACCCGATTTGAGCTGCTTTTTGTCGATCTCGACTTCCGCGCCCTCCTTCATGGCCCGCTGGTGGATCGCCTCTTCGGCCTTTTTGCCGCCGTCGCAAAAGCCGATGGGCTGTCGGGCATTGGGCGATTTGAGCATGACCTGAAATTCGCCGTGATCCCAGCGGGTCTGCGACTCGTTGCAGTGTTCGACAATTTCGCTCATAGAAGCTCCCGGCTAGTCGACGCGATGATGTATTCCAATAAAAAAGGCGAACTCCGCACCGGGAGTTCGCCAAAGGGTGGGCAACCGGATTTGAACCGGCGACCTCAGGTACCACAAACCTGCGCTCTAACCGACTGAGCTATGCCCACC
>CAYUPT010000896.1:0-1566 GCA_964446725.1 uncultured Bradymonadales bacterium
GCCAGGTGGCGTCGTGGTTTCGTCATGGCGAAATCCTCCCAGAAAGAAGTAATGTTCATCCCTCTATTCTGTTATCGACGCCGGAGTGCCTCGTTTTGCGTCACGATCCAAAAATCAGCAGAGTCCAGCACCAAAATTTCACCACCCCAGATCTGTGGCAGCCCCCGAAAAATAGCGCTTATGTCAGCCCCTCGGCGCGATCCAAGACACCCAAATACCACCCAAATTTTTTTGATATCTTCGCTCCGATCGGCATACCTGCAGAGGGCCGATCAGAGCGTGAGAGGCGTAATTGATCGGCGCATAGGATGTCGTATCAGCGGCCTGGTGTCGCTGAATACGAACTACTCCTCATTTGCCGGATCAGGTCCAAAACAAGGGCTCATGTCAGCCCCTCGGTGCGACCAATTACGGTGATAGTCTGGTGCTGAATACCGCGATATGCATCAGTATCGTCTCCGGTCGCTAAATTGCCCTGAGAACGCGTCTTCGCCACGTGCTTAAGTAGAAGGAGAATTTCTTTCGGCTGTATTTAACGGTTTTTCAGACAGGTTGTGGCCGGAAATTATTATTCGAACTCATATTCGGTATACCCAGGCATCGCCTCGGCCTGGCAGGTATCGGACTGGGCATGAACCTCGATGGTGAAGGTGTGATTGGGGGCGTCGTTGCAGCCAAAATCAGCCACGGCGCGAATTTCGTAACTTGGCTCGCCGCCCTTTTCGTAGACCTCTTCGGTCTCATACACCAGATAGCCGCTGTCTTGCGGGACGGTCAGCCCGGCGTCTTCCCACTGGCCGAGGACATCCGGATCATACCTGCATTCACTGCCGCCACAGCAATCACCGGTATTTCCCGTCGCCGGCAGAGATGGCGGAAATTGGCACTCTTCATCGTAGTGTCGAAGGACCTGATCGGAGATCTCCTGAGTGACGGCGTCGGCCTCGGCGACTTTGGCGCGGTTCATGTAGGTGAGAAAGGACGGAATTGCGAGGGCTGCCAGACAGCCAAGGACCGGTATGACTCCGAAAAAGACGACGAGGCCGATGACCAGAAACTTGGTGGTGTTGCTGGTTGAATTCTGATTTTGTGGTGGTCGTTGTTGCGGCGGGCGTGAGCCCTGACCTGGAGGTTGGTTTTGATTCGACATGGTACCCCTTAGAGACGAGTGATTGATCGAATTGATATGTCCAGAACGTGCGCGGACGGTATGACAACGACAGAGTCGCCGCAACCATACGAGCCGTTCGGCGGCACCGTTAGATCAGCGAAAATAAAATCAGTTCCGCCGCGAAGATCGCGGTGTTGACCAGCGCCGAGGCCATCACTGTCGGACCGAGCCTTTGCCTGGGGTTGAAGCCCCAGAAGGAGGCTTCAACGGACAGTGCCACCGTCTCCCAGGTTCGGAGGTCTCCTAAGTTGAGGAGCGGGGAATTGATCGACCTTCGGACGCGTCGTGGAAGTAGTCTTATTGTGCGGAAGGAGTGCTGCCCCCAAAGTGGCAGAACAGGCCGAAAAATAGGGCGGATGTCAGCCCCTCGGTGCGACCAAAGGCCGTGCGACCAG
>CAYUPT010000897.1:0-1566 GCA_964446725.1 uncultured Bradymonadales bacterium
GACTTCAAGTATTACCACGAAGTCCGCGAAGTCCTGCAGCGACTGTTGACCGATGAAAGCGAGCCCGTGGAGTCGTCGTTTAACCTCTCATTTCACTCGGTGGTCAATCTCGTCGATCGCTTCGATGAGGAATCGATTCGCTACATGCTCGACCAGAGTTTCAAGGCCTATCAAAATACGAAGGTCGCGGAAATGGTGGAGCAGCGGCTCCAGAAATTGGAGCAGACCACCGGCAACGAGGGACCGAGAAGGCGGGATGAGCGCCGGGAAATCGCGGCATTGCGCCGCGAGTTATCGATGCTCGAGCGGCCTCAGATGTGGGAGAAATTCTCGCGCAAATTGTCATTTTTAAAGCGCCACGGCTACCTGGAGGCCGACAACAGTCTCAACGCTTCGGCCAATATCCTGCGGCATATCAAGATCGAGGGCATTTTCGTCACCGAATTGCTGGTCCAAGGGGTTCTCGAAGACCGGAGTGCCGACGAGATCTTTGGGATCATGGTCGGTCTCGTTCAATCGCTGCCGCGCAAAGCGAAGGTTCGTTTGCCCGACGACGACAAGTGGTTCGCCATCTTCGATCAGGTCGAAAATATCCACGAGAGTGCGATTGTCACCGAGGGACGTGAATTGATGGAGGCCGAAGAGACGTTTACCCCGGAATTGATGCCCCTCGGCGAGCGCTGGGCCCAGGGCGAAAGCCTCAGTTCGATACTGGATACGATTCGCTCCAGAACCGATCTCTCCGGCGACCTGGTCGGTGGATTTCGACGGGCCAAAGACCTGGTCAGTCAGATTCGCCAGGTGCACCACGCCGACGAGGCGCGTTTCGATGAGTTGACCGGTGTCATGCGCCGTGTGTCTCGGGATGAAGTGCAGGTGCTTTAAGGCGCGGGATTGGGCCGCGGGAGAGCTCAGGCTATGAGTGATATTGGCGGGAAGCGTGAATTCGTTTCCCAATCACATGCGGGGGCTATCCGAAAGAGCGGTGGTGTCTCATCCCTCCTATCGCCGATGTTCGACGGCTCATGGGCGACACTGCCGAAGGCGTGGACGCCTCCGTCTCCACCATCGAGCCGACCAACATCCTGCGTCTTCGTAAAGTCCCGATATGCCTTGCGCCATCCGGGAAAAATATGGCTGTTGAGCTACCATTCGCCGCGCCTGACGGCGTAGCAGCACGAGCCTGAATCGAATAAGAATGGCCACTCACCGGATGTATCCCATACCGACAACAGGGCTTTGCACAGGATGGCTGGGCTTCCGAGCACCTCGCCGCCCGATACCGGCAAAATGGAAGTGCGCAGGATGCTTGGGCTTTCGAGCACCTCGCCGCCGGGGTCCAGGCGGCGACGAAGAAAGCCACGGGTGTAAGCCCGTGTCGGATCGCCAAATCACCAATGATCGCAGACACCGCCGTCGACCAATCGGCATCGACCGTCTGCCCCATGGGGTCGCGTCGGTGGTTCCGACGGACGTCCATCGATTCGCGATGTTGATTCCCCACGGGTTTACACCCGTGGCTAAATATGTCGCACGACGCGCGATGATGCTCGGGGGCTGAGGCCG
>CAYUPT010000898.1:0-1560 GCA_964446725.1 uncultured Bradymonadales bacterium
TGTGGAGCACGAAAATCGGTTCTTCGACGCCTCCGCCGACTTCCAGAGCTATTACAGTTCTGGAATTCCGTCGCATGTCCCGGACAACTCGGCGCAGGAAGCCGCCGAGCGAGCGGCTTCGACGGCCCGCTGGCGCATGGACCTCGGTGCCAGCGCCCCTCAGCGCGAGTTGCCCTACTTCAACATGCTTCAGATCGACGGCGTCCAGGACCCATTGATTCCCGTGGAGGCCGAAGACGACGAAAAACCTCGAAGTGCTGACGAACTCTTTAATGGCTCACTCGGCTCGTACTAATCTCGGCCCTCATTACGGCGCAACCTTATGAGCACACCGCAACGACATCTCCCGGGTAGCGAGGGACCCGGTCGCCTCCACAGCGCACTGTGGGCGGTTGCCAAGCTGGCGATGGCCGGTGCGATCATCGCCGCCATGGCCTTTGGCGTCGCCGTCATCGGCCAGCAGGGCTCGGTCTCCGAGTCTCACGCCATTATCTACGACCTCGGTTTTGCGCCGGAACCCGACCAGAAGCAATTTTCCGACGCCCTCAAGTCGCTGGGTCATGACGACCCGCAGGTCTTTGATATCAACGGCAATACGGTCCACTTTTCGGTCGACTATCGGCGCGAGCGGCCCGATCGCATCGCCGAGCGCTACCAGCGCGAATTCGTCAACCGCAATATCAACGACCGCATGTACAACTCGATGAATCCCTCGGAGGGCGAAGAGTTGCTGACGGCTCGCATGACCGGCCAGGTGGCCCCGGTGCGAAAGAGCGACAATCGCATCGTCATGGGGGGGATGCTGACCCGAAATAAGGCCACCGACCGCCGAGAATTGATCCAGGAATTCCAGTCCGCGGAGCACGAAGACGATCTATTTGGCGCTCATCGGTGGGTCGAGATCTTTCGCGAACCCGGCGACGAATACGCCACCGTGCTCGCCACCTGGAGCAACGACGACTTCTCCTATGAGAAGATGCTTCCCGGCAACGAATATCGAGACCAATCGGTGACCAATCGCGGAGCCGATCCCGATGTTCCGGCCTGCCCGGGTTGCGTTCGCGTCAACCAGTTTTCCGATCTCGAAGACCCACGGGGATACCGTTCGAGTATCTTCGTCACCGATGCTCGTGGCGACGAGATGATCGACTTTTACCGCCGGGTGATGCTCAACCGCGGCTGGTCGATCTCCGATATGCAACACAGCCACGAGCAGATCGGCGAGGCCGTCAACTTTGCAGGCGACCGCGCCGACCGACTGCACCTGGAGAACGACGAACACAGGCTCGAGATATTCGCTTATGGACTCGGCGACGGTTCCGTCGCCATCCAGACTGCGCTGTGGGACCTCGATTCCGAACCAATGCCAATCAACGACAACCAATACCGAGACTGACCCCTTACACATGGATGGAGATAGGATGATGACTTCTCGATGGAATCCCCAACTACTCGCCCGCATCAGTACCGGCTGGCTGGTTATGCTGGCGCTGATCATCGCCACCGTCGGCTGTGGAGATCCGACCGACGACGCCGATACTCAGTCCCAGCCGCTATTCG
>CAYUPT010000899.1:0-1557 GCA_964446725.1 uncultured Bradymonadales bacterium
TTTCGCCCCGGTGTGTTGGAGCGACTGGGGCTGGGAATCGACCGGCTGCGAAGGGATTTTCCGCAACTGGTGGTGGCCTCGATTACGGGCTACGGCCAGAGCGGTCCGCACAAAGACGACGCCGGCCACGACGCCAATTTTTTGGCGCTCTCCGGACTGCTCGACCGCAACGGGCGCCGTGGCGAAGCGCCTCATGTTCCGGGCTTTCAGGTCGCCGATCTGGGCGGTGGAGCGCTGTATGCGGCGCTGGGTATCGTGTCCGCGTTGTACCGCCGCGAGCAAAGCGATGAGGGGACCCATCTCGATTTGTCGATGACCGAGGGGGCGCTCTCGTTTCTGGCGCCGGCCGTCGCCCGGCGCAGTGTCGGCGGGGGAAGCGAGCGCGGTGCCGGGATGTTGAGCGGAGGACTTCCGGGGTATCGGGTCTATCCGACGAGCGACGATCGCTACCTTGCGGTCGCGGCGCTGGAGCCGAAATTCTGGGATCCTTTCGTGGAGGCCATCGGCGCCGAAGAACTCGCGGGACAGGGAATGCTCGACGGCGATGCCGGACGCCAGGTCGCGACGGCGCTCGGCGAGATCATCAAATCGGAGCCCTTGGAACACTGGCGGGAGTTATTGTCCGACCTCGATGTCTGTGTGGAGCCCGTACTGACCCTCGACGAGGTGTTGGAGCATCAACTGCACCGGGCGCGGGACGTATTTTTCGAATTGCAGGGAGTCACCCATGTGTCGACGCCGTTGACGCCGCGCACAAAGGAGCATCAACCGGCTCCGCAGCCCGGCGAGCACAACGGCGAGGTCTTTGGCGAATTGGGAGTCGACCGTCAACGACTCCAAAAGTTGGATGAGAAGGGCGTGGTGTGAGAGCCTTAGAATAGTCTCCCGTCGCGATATCCAGCAGCTTTAGCCGTTCAGCCGACTGGCATGAACGAAGATGATGCGGACAGCTTCAAAATGGACGGAAAACTGAAGGGAGCGCCTGCGGCCTCGCCGGCATTCCGCCTCCGGCGTAATAGGTGTTGCGGTGGACCCACATATTGCGAGGACATGACGGGCGTGGTCAAAACAGGCATAGACGCCGCGGGCGTCAAGCCACCGAGGCCGGAGGCGCACCAAACGCCCCTCAAGACGATTCGACCGACAACGACATGTATAGCCAGTTTTTGAGCTTTGACGTTTAACGCCTTGAGCCGAAGTTAGGATAGTTGGCAGCTTCTCGGACCAGGAGATCGCGATGGCGGTAGTACCAAGAGTCAACGAAGTGCTGGGGATCGATGACGATGAATCGACGACCGGAATGTTGTCGCGATTGCGGGAGGGACTTCCGTTTGAGGCCATCGACAATATACGGGACGTCCTCGATCTGAGCGTCGGGCAACTGGCGGAGGCGTTGGCGATATCGCCGAGGACGTTGAGTCGGCGAAAAAAGCGCAATGCGCTGGCGCCCGAGGAGTCGGACCGGGTCTATCGAATTGCCCGGGTATTCGCCCATGGCGTCGATGTAGTCAGTGACCGGGACAAGGCAGCTCGGTGGTTAAAACAGCCCCATCCTAG
>CAYUPT010000900.1:0-1542 GCA_964446725.1 uncultured Bradymonadales bacterium
CGCCGACTCCACTTGCGCCACCGGTGCTTCAACTCTCGAAACAATATTGCGGTCTTTGGATTCTGTTTAGATTTGGCGAGAGCCCATCACGCCACCGAAGAGGTGGTCGCGTCGTATCCAGAGGTCGCCTGTGGCAACCACCGCACGAGAAACGATTATCATCACCGGTGCCTCACGCGGTATCGGAGAGGCGACGGCCAGGCGCCTTGCCGGGCCGGAGACGGAGCTATTGCTGGTGGCCCGGTCTGGAGACCAGCTCCAGCGAGTCTGCCGGGAGCTGGCTCGACAGGGCGCCTTCGCCGACTATCTCGTCGCCGACCTCTCGACTGTCGAGCAGGCCCGCGACGCCGCCGAAAAAATCGCGCGCCGCTGCGACAATATCGACATTCTGGTGCTGAACGCGGGCATGTCGAACGACAAGCGCTTCGAGGACCAGACCCTCGACGAGGTGGTCTACGAGCTGGGGGTCAACTACCTGGCTCCCGTGACGCTTCTCCATTCGCTGCTGCCGCAACTAAAACGCCGGTCCGGTCACGTCATCGTCGTCGGTTCCCTGGCAGTGTTCTTGCCCCTGCCCGCAAATGCGACGTACGCCGCCAGCAAGGCGCCCTTCGTGTCGCTTATCAAGAGTCTGCGCCTGGAGATGAAGGAGACGGGGCTTCATTTCGGGATCGTCTTGCCGGGACTGACGGATACGGCGGCTACGAAAGATATGAATTCCGCGATTCCCCGGGCTTCCACAGAGGATATCGCCGATGCGATTCACCACTGCATCACCACCCGCAAGGGCCTGATCATTCCCGGCGCGGGAAATCGCCTTGCGGCGGCGATTTTTCAACAATTTCCAGGCCTTGCCGAGAAAGTCATCGAGCCCATCAAGAACTACCTGATTCCCGGCTTTGACAACCGCAGGGATCAATAATGGGCGAAGCACGACACCATTGGGACCGCGACGGGGCGAAAGGGGCAGGAACGTCAAGAGGGCATAGAACCAAAAGGCTTCCGCTAGGCGGGTTGCTCACCCTCGGTGAAAAGGCGTCTTCAGCAAGCCCTAAAGGGCAGAACTGAAAAAACTGTAGGCCCGGCATTATCGGTGAAGAAGCGCTGTCAGCTAGATTCGAAGATCTGCGACCCCGAAAAGGCCCCGATATACCTTGGCTATCGGCGAAGAAGCCTTGTGAGATAACGGTCTACAATAACATTGAAAGAAACATCTCGCCGGTGCCGCGTTTCAGTACAGTTTCGTATCGTTTAGAAGTGGCAATCTCGCAATTTATTATGTGGCGGGCTGGGACAAAATTTGGTGGAGTGCGGAAAGTGATTAAAATTGGAATTGTCGGCGTTGACCGATAGACCGGTTTCGGCCGGAAAATTGGTCAATGCCGACATACCTCTGTCGTTCCGAAAGGGACGGCAGAGGTTCCCCGGTCAGCGAAAGTTGGCCGGGGATTTTTTTTGCCCTCCGAACTTCCTTTTCTGCGAAATTTGGATTCATTCGATCAAAGCCAGGTCTTAACTGCGCTTGGGAAGACGGGGTTACGG
>CAYUPT010000901.1:0-1537 GCA_964446725.1 uncultured Bradymonadales bacterium
TGAAGACGTCTTCTCGTTGGTAGGCGACTTCGTCGGTGATCTCGATATTGGCCATGGTCACTCCTCAAGCATTTACCATTATTATCACGTACTAGCAGTGGCGCCGCCCCCTGTCTTACACCGGACGATCTATCCTTCCCGGAAAAAGACGGCGTTTTCCTCGGTGAAGTCCGACCATTTCTCGGGCACTTCGTCTTCCTCGAAAATCGCTTCCACCGGACACTCCGGCTCACAGGCCCCGCAGTCGATGCAAATATCGGGATCGATATACAACTGCACGTCCTCCAGGCGCTCGTCCTCGCCGGCGGCCTTGATATCTTCGATTTCATCGACGCGCAGCGGTCCGTGAATACAGTCCACCGGACAGACTTCGACACAGGAGGTGTCACAGTATCCGATGCAGGGTTCGGCGATTACAAAGGTCATCCGTTACTCCTCGTGGGCTTCATCTATAACATCCCCCGCCGACGCATTCTGGTCGAAACGAAGGTCATGGGTCGATTCTACTTTTTTGGCCATTCCACGGCCGGCCTCGGTGCCCAAAGCGCCTTTATCATGGTCACGTCGGGTCGAAGGTCAACCCCCCGTAGGCCCCAACCCCCCTTATCGACGCTGCCGGCCGACGGCGCTCGCCGTCACGACGCACAGGTCCCGCAGACGGGAACCTGGCAGTCGCTATCGATTACAGCGTATCGTCAGCCCTCGAGTTCAACGCCGACCTCCCGGAGTTCGTCGTCGGCCTGGCGCGCCCAGCCGCGATTGGCCTTCGGACTGGCCGGACTGGGATGGAGAATCCGACCGATCGTTCCCTGATAGTCCGACTCTTTCATCGCCCCCCGGATTCGCCGTTCGGCGTAATTTCCGATCCCGACCAGGTACTCCGGCTGGTAGTACTCGACCATCTTTCGAAGCGCCCAGTCGCACGGCGGCAACACCTGCTGGCGCTCGGCTTTGCGCAACTTCGGCGGGGTCCGGTTTTTGCCGTCTTTATCCAGCACCAGAAGCGGGCAGTAGTTGTAGACGAAGAAGCGATCAAAAAACGACGCCGCCTCCCCGAAGCGATCCCGGGCCCACTCCCACAGCCGCGTGCCACTGACCTCGTTGCGATCACAGTCAAACCCATCGACCGGGCGCTTCGGGTGAAGCGTCTGCGGCTGGCCGACCTCGCCGTCGATTCCCATCCAGCCTTCGACCATATCGATCGCCCCAAAGGGCACTCCGATCTGCGCCATCCCCCAGGGGCCGGGATTCATCCCGACCAGCAAAATCTGGCGCGGACGGTCTCGACCGTAGCGCTCGACGTACCGCTCATAGGGCTCCCAGGCGTACTCCAGGGGCTGATAGACGTGCGAGATCGGCTCATCGAAGCTGACACCACGCAGTTTCTCAATGAGTTGTTTGCTGATTTCCAGTGGCTCCATCGACTTCGTCATCGCGGCCCGTCCTTGCATTTTCGGAGGTGACGTGATTAGTGAATCATCGCTCGGGTCCGCCAGCCTAATCACGAATAAACGGCCCCGTGCAACCAGTCGAGTCA
>CAYUPT010000902.1:0-1534 GCA_964446725.1 uncultured Bradymonadales bacterium
GCCGAAGGCGGGGACGCCTCCGTCTCCAGCCAGGAGCTTACGGCCCGACGTCGTCGGTGATGTCGGGGGTGTGTTCGTCTTCGCCCTCGTCGATATCGGGTTCTACGTCGTCGGAGCGTTCGTCGTCGGTGTCATCGCTATCACCATCACCATCGCCATCGGCGTCGTCATCGTCATCGTCGGTGGCGAATTCGGCGGGGTCGCACTCGAAGAATTCGTCGGGCTCGTCGCTGAGGCGATGGGCGTCCTTTTCGTAGATGTCGGCCAGAAAGTTGGGGCGTCCCTCGTCGTCGACCCAGACGGTGTAGTACTCCAGAAAGACGGGCAATTCGCGCTCGAAGTCGATGCGCCGGGTGGTGTCGCCGTCGACGATCTCATCGACGTCGATGTCGTCTCGGCCCTCCCAGTCGATGAGATATCGGGCCAATTCGATGGGCTCTGAGACCCGGATGCAGCCGTGGCTAAAGGCCCGGATTCCGTAGTCGAAGTACTGCTGGTGGGGCGTGTCGTGGAGGTAGATATTGTCTTCGTTCGGGAAGATGAATTTGGCGCGACCCAGCGCGTTGTCGTCGCCCGGATTCTGGCGCACCACGGTGCGGCCGTCGGCCATCTCGACTTCCTCGTAGCCCTCTTCTTCGTAGTAGTCTTCGTTTTCCTCGAGACGGGGCTCCAACGTCTGTTCGACGATGCGCTGGGGCACGTACCAGGGCGGATTGAGCATGACGTGGTCAAATTCGGCCATCATCACCGGTGTGGCGTCGGGGTAGACCCACTCTTCGGTCTCCTCGTCGCATCGGCGCTGGTTGTTGCCGACGACCACCGAAAATTCCATCTGCGGCTCGCCGTCGGTCCACACCTGAGCCTCAAATAGCGGGATATTGACGAAGATAAAGTCCTCGTCGTCGTCGAGCAGGCTTTCGCGCCAGCGCTGGAGGGTCAACTCCATCTGCTCTAAGCGCTCTGTGGCCGGAATATTGATGCTTCGCCAAAACCCGTGGGTCGGCTCGCCGTCGGCCACAAATTGGTGGGTCTCCTGGTAGTATTTGACGCCGTCGACAAGCCGGTCGTCGACAACGCCGGGGTCGAAGTCGTCATCGGCCTCCGGGTCGTCGGGAACGGTGTCGATGCCCTCGGCAGCCAGGCGATCGCGAAGCGCTTCGATGCGCACCGGGGAGGCGTTGTCGTCGAGGTCGACGGGATGGATCCAGCGCCAGCCGCCGTCGTCGACGAATTGGCGGTAGTCGTCGATGGCCTCCACCAGGGCCCGATACTGAGGGTGGCCGGGCTCCAGGCCGCGAAAGACGGTGTCGATGCCGTCGACATCGGCGCCGTCGTGGAGGTCGCCGAGTGTGTCTCGCATCCGGCGCAGGATGATTTCGGTGGTGCCCCCGGCATCGCGCATTTCGGTCCAGCTTACGCGATCCAGATATTTGTGGCGCATCTCCCGGGCGTAGCGAAGGGCGGCGTCGGCGACGTACAATTCCAATTCGGCGATCCGGTCGGCGCGCTCGGCAAAGCGTTGCGCCTCCTCAAT
>CAYUPT010000903.1:0-1533 GCA_964446725.1 uncultured Bradymonadales bacterium
CTTCGCTCAGTACCTTCTTGGTCTTGCACTTCGTACAGATGGTCCGCAGCAACCGCTGGGCCATGACGCCGACGACCGTCGACGACAGCAAAAAGGGTTTGACGTCCATATCGAGCATTCGAGAGACCGCCGAGGACGTGTCGTTGGTGTGCAGTGTCGAAAAGACCTGGTGGCCCGTCAGCGCCGCCTGAGTGGCCATTGACGCCGTCTCCGGATCGCGGATCTCGCCGACCATGATGACATCCGGGTCCTGGCGCAAAATCGAGCGCAATGCCGATGCAAAGGTCACGTCGATTTTGGGCTGCACCAGCACCTGATTGAATTCCTGATAGATCATCTCGATCGGGTCTTCGACGGTCGTGATATTGACGTCCGGTCCCGACAACTCGCGCAGCGTGGAGTACAGTGTCGTCGTCTTACCGCTTCCGGTGGGACCGGTGACCAGCACCATCCCGTCGGGGCGATTGATAAAATCGCGCCAGGTCTCGAGTTCGTCTCGAAAAAAACCGATATTCTCCAGGTCCTGGATCAAATCCTGGGGATCGAAGATTCGGACCACCGCCTTTTCGCCAAAGGCCACCGGCAGCGTCGAGACTCGCAATTCGACTTCTCGGCCGCCGCGCTCGGTCTTGATGCGACCGTCCTGAGGACGGCGCTTTTCGGCAATATCCATCCGCGCCAGCATCTTGATTCGACTGACCAGTGCGGCGTGGATGGCCCGCGGGAATCGGTAGATCGAGTGCAGTACGCCGTCGATTCGAAGGCGCACATGGGTCTTGTCGCGCTTCGGCTCCAGATGAATATCGCTGGCGCGCTGCTCGAAGGCGTAGTGCAGAAGGTACTCCACGGCCTTGATGATCGGCCGATCTGTGGCCTCGATCTGGTCGACGTCCTGGAGCTGGATAAATTGCTCCAGATTACCGAGATCGACGCCCAGCGACACCTCGTCTTCGGCAGCGCTGATCGACGAGCGCAGCCCGTAGACCTCGGTGATGATCTGGAGGATATCCTGTTTCGGACTTACGACCAGGCTCAGGTCACTGGGGATGAGCGTCCGCAATTCGTGGCGCAACAACTGGTCGTAGGGGTTGTCGATGGCCATCACGACCTTGCCCTCGTCGCGCCGCAAGGCGACACAGCTGTGGCGCTGGGCGAAGGGCCGGGTCATGGTCTGCGAGATCAGATCCATGTCCAGATCCAGGGGATCGGGCTTTTCGAAGGGAAGGCCCACGTCGGCGGCGACGACTTTCATGATCTCGTCTTCGTCGACCAATTCCCCCTGATCGTCGTGAAATCCCAGCCGCGCCACCACCTCGGCGGGCGTGACGTCGTAGTGGGTGCTCTTCTGGCCTTTGCGGTCCTTTTCGTCGAGGATCTCCCGGCGAATCGCCTCTTCTTCGGAGACCGCCGTCTTGGCCTGATCGCGGCTCAGTACGCCGGCGTCCATCAACAGACGGGCCAGATACTCGATACTGTAGTCGACGATTTCATTGGAGGAACGCATACGACGCCGGCATCAGGCAGAAACAATTC
>CAYUPT010000904.1:0-1528 GCA_964446725.1 uncultured Bradymonadales bacterium
TCTGAGTCACCACAGCTTTAATAGGGCGCCGACGATTTCTTCGGTGGTCAGTCGCGCCGATTCACCGGGGGTAAGGCCGGTGTAGACGGCGCGGTGGAGGACGTCGCGTATCGACAGCGATCCGTTGAAGGCGGTGGTGTCGCCAGGTGCTGAGATATCTTCGAAGACGGTGTCGGTTCCCGTGGCATGTCGGGTGGCGTCTAGACGGGCCGTCCGCAGAGTGCGCTCGACGATGTCGATGGCGCGCTGGGGCCGGATGAAGGCGCGAGCGTGCAGGCGCCCGGCGTCGATGGCCTCTCGGATGTCGTCGTCACACCAGGTCGTCCAGCGGCCGTGGAATGAATCGGAATGTTGGTGGGTCGGCAATTCGACGGAGCGGCTGTCGACGAGGTCGATGACGGCCAGGGTATCGGGGTCGATGTCGGAATCGATGTCGGGGCCGTCGCCGCCAAAATGGGTCGCCGCGCGGATGCGGGACGGGGCGTCGCCCCGGTAGGCAGCGACCACCAGCCCCGGGGCGATGCGACTCCAGTGTCGCCGGCGGTCGGCGTCGATGTATTTCGCCAATAGATCGCGCCACGGCAGTTTGACGTTGATCGGGCGATGGAGATGGGTGGTGATGGCCGCCTCGTCGAGGTCCTCGATGACGCGGTGAGGGGCGTCGTGGGCGTCGGCGTCCGCTGTCCAGCGGGGCATGACCTGGGGGTCGAGTCGTCGCCGTCCGGTCAATTCACAGGATGTTGTACCGGACTGGAGATCGCGAAAAAGTCGGATGACGCCGGCGTCATCGGCAAAACCGAAGGTCAGACAGCTGTGTCGGACCTCGTCGGCGCCGACGCTGTCGCCGCAGTTTTTACAGCGGTAGCCCGCCTTTAGCGGTGCTTCATCGGCGAGCCGCACCAGGGCGGGAACCGTCAGCTCGTGAAACGGGGTGCTGTGGTAGAAGCGCTGGAATTGTTCGTGACCACATAGAGCGCAGCGACAGTCGAGGTCGATCATATACATCGCCTCCACGCGGCCGCCGGTGCCCGGTGTGAAATGAAATACGAAGGGTTCGCTCACGACGGGAGTTTTTGGCTTTGAGGTCGGTGACAGAGTGAGAACATCATAGCGGACAATAATCGGTGGCGATACGAATTTCCACCAGAAGACAGGCGGTGGCGATAGGAATTTGTCACTGTTGTGGGGCTGCGCATTTTCGTCCGTTATCGCCCGTGAAATAGGGGCGATCCGGTATGCTGCGTTTACTTCGTTTCGAGGTTTTTTGGATTTATTACGCAAGATTTTGCTCGATTTGTCGACAATAGTAATGCAGGTGACGAAGGTACCGATTGGCGGACCTTCTGTGAGAATCGACGACGAATCGAACGGAGGATTCGAGCTCAACGGATGGTCCCGGCGCAATTGTTCAAACTCGCGAGCACCGGGCCCATATGCTTGAGCGACGAATACAACGGATGAACAGACTTGATTCTACAACTTCTGCGGTCGGAGCCGGACCAGCTCGCCGTATATCGCATTGGCCGGC
>CAYUPT010000905.1:0-1528 GCA_964446725.1 uncultured Bradymonadales bacterium
CGGCGATCATTGCTACGCCGATGTGGTCGACCGTGCAGATAGCGGATTCCCGTTGGGAGACGACGAGTCGGCGGGAAGTCAAAATATCGTCTACACCTCGGGGACGACGGGCCGGCCCAAGGGCGCGGTCCGAGATCTGGCGGGCTACGGGCTGGTCGAGTTTTTTCGCATCCTGGAGCGTTTGCCGGTCCGGACCGGCGATCGCCACCTCATCGTCAGTCCCATGTATCACAGCGGGGGCCAGGTCTTTTCGCTGATGCAAGCTGCGCTGGGGGCGACGGTCTACATATTGCCGCAATTCGATGCCGAAGAGACGCTTCGCACACTGCACGACGAGGCGATCAACTCCATTTTTCTGGTGCCGACGATGCTTCGGCGCATCCTCGAACTCGACGACGCACTATTCGACGAGTACACGACGCCGGCGCTGCGCGGAATATTTTGCGGCGCTGCTCCCTTTTTACAGCCCCTTCGAGAGCGGGCCATCGAGCAATTCGGGGCCTCTGTGATTCACGATTTCTACGGCGCCACCGAGCTGGGCTGGATCACCTTGATCAACGGCCAGGAGATGCTCGACAAGCCGGGCAGTGTGGGGCGGCCGATCGCCGGCCAACAGCTGCGCATTGTCGACGACGACGGCCGCCCGGTACAGCCCGGCGAGACCGGCGTCATCTACGTGCGCAACGACCACATCATGTCCGGTTACCTCGGCAATCAAGACGCCACCGACGAGATCACCGATAACGGCTGGATGACTGTCGACGATCTGGGCTATATCGACGACGACGGCTACCTGTACATCGCCGGTCGCCAGCGCGATATGGTCATCAGTGGCGGCGTCAATATCTACCCCGCCGAAATCGAGGAGGTCCTCGACGGCCACCAGACGGTGCGCGAGGCGGCGGTCATCGGCGTCGACGACGAAGAATGGGGCCAGCGATTGGTGGCCGTCGTCGCCGTCGACGGGGAGCCCGACGAAGCGGCGCTGGAGTCGCATTGCCGCGAGCATCTATCGGATTACAAAGTGCCTCGGAGCTGGCGTTTCGTCGATGCACTGCCCCGCAATCCGACGGGGAAAGTACTGAAGCGAAATTTGGAGCAACAATTCGAGGCCGCCGGTGACTGATACCGGAGCCGAACCGAGAGCGCAGTGGAGTGGTCAATGACGGGCGACAACAACTCGACTCTGGAAGTACTCTTCGAAAAAAAGGGCGGAGCCGACGTCTGGTTGATGCCGCTGGCGCTGATTGGCTGTGTGGTGGTGCTGGGACCGCTGATGGCCTACGGATTTCAGCGCATCCCCGACAACTGGCTTCACGACCATACGGTGTGGCTGACGGTGGCCATTACGGCGGCAACAGCGGTAGTGCTGATTCTGTCGTATTTCGGCGCGCAGGCGCTGGTTCGGTGGGGCCACTGCGTGCTCAAACTCGATGGCGATACCGTCGCCGTCTGCAATCACAACGGCTCCAACGTCTACTCCCGGGTCGGTGTCGACGAGGCGAAGATCGAGGCCCGAAACTGGATC
>CAYUPT010000906.1:0-1527 GCA_964446725.1 uncultured Bradymonadales bacterium
CAATCGCCGTCGCAGTCGGTATATCCATCGTCGCACACGCAGTCGCCGGCACTGCAGACCGCGTTGTCATCGCAGGTTGAGCCGTCGTCGGCCGGCGAGTATTCGTCGGTCGCCGTGTCGGGGTCGCAGATCATGCAGGGATTGCTGTCGGCGGTTTGACCTTCGTCCTGACAGCCGTCGTCGATTTCGCAGGGACAACCACAGACGTTGGGGCCGGCCAGGCCGCATTCCTCGTCGCCTTCGCATTCGGCGCAGTCCAATGCATCGATATCGGACCAGTGGACACACCATTCTCCGGGGTCGACGGTGCCGCATTCGGCGTCCAGTTCGTCGCAGACCGAGGCGTCGTCGGCGTCGAAATCGATTTCCGGACACTCGCAGAAGTTGGTGTCGCCGTCATCATCGTCGGAGATGTGGCAAGTGCCGAGTTCGCCGCAGCCCAGTCCGTCGACGTCGCTGCAGTCGACGGAGCGGGCGTCGCCGCAGTTGTCGATGTCGACGACGTCGCCGCATTCGGCGTCATTGGAGAGGCAAAACTCCTCGTCACTCTCCGCTTCGCATTCGTCATCATTGCCGGCGTCATCGGCGTCATCGGCGTCGTGGCCGGCGTCGAGTTGCTCATCGACCCAGGTGCCGTTTTGACAGACCAGGCCGCCGTCGGTGGCGCCTTCCTCATCACAATCCTCGCCGACCATTCCGGGGTCGGCGGTATCAGAGACGTTACAGGCTGTCGTGGCAATGACGGTGAGTGACAAAACGAGTAAACAGAGATAGCGACCGGTATTCGACATGGCGATACACATTCCCGACGTCAGTAGTATTGAGATGGGGTCCGCAGGCAACATTAAATTACGACTCAATGTAGCGGACAGACGTCGGGTCTTCAATTGAATACGAGGTCGATCACCGGTGGATACATGGAGTTTAGTTCAGTTCCGGCATCGGTTCTTCGGGTTCTTCTTCTTCCTCGACGTCCGGTTCGGGCTCCGGTTCGTCGCGCATCTGGTCGCCGCCGGTGCGCTCATCGGAGGCGGCACTGGGGCTGTGCGAGCCCGGCGGCGGATTGGCGTAGCGCGGTTCGTCAGTGGCACAGCCCAGCGCCATACCGGCACTGAGAGCGAGAATGGCAAAAAGCGTGGCGGGTCGGGTCATGATCGATGTCTCCAACAGAAAATAGGCCGGACGTCGTCGTTCCGACCAAAGGTGGTTGCCCGTCGGGGGTTTTTCAAGGCCAGGACTGATTTTACCGGGAGGATGGTGCACCGAATCTCTAGGGAAGCGGCGGTCCCTCTTCGATGGGCTCCAGGTCCATGCCGCCGGGATAGGCATAGGAGACGTGGCAGGCGTAGCCGTAGGCGACGACGCCAAATTCGACGTCGGAGCTCAATGTCTGAAAGCCGGCGTCGACTTCGACGGTGGCCACTTCGAAGCGATTCATGTCGCCGACGACTTCCCAGGCGCCGGCGTCAATCGTCTCGCCGTTGACGTCGACGTCGGCGCCGACGGGGACGATGACGTTGAGGTAGT
>CAYUPT010000907.1:0-1526 GCA_964446725.1 uncultured Bradymonadales bacterium
GTCAGCGCTTGGAACCCGTCGGTGGTGACCTGCATGCCGCCGACCGGATCGAGGCAGTGGGCGTCGAAACCGGCGGAGATCATGACCAGATCGGGATCGAAGCGCCGACTGACGGGGACGAGCACGGATTGGAAGGCGTCGATAAGCGCCGCATCGCCACTGCCGGCGGGAAGCGGGATATTGACCGTCGTGCCTTCGGCGTCGCCGCTGCCCGTTTCGTTGACATCGCCGGTGCCGGGATAGAACGGAGACTGATGGGTACTGAAAAACAAGACGTCGCTACGATCGTAAAAGGCCTGCTGAGTGCCATTTCCGTGGTGGACGTCCCAGTCGACGATGAGGACGCGCTCGATGTCCGGTGAGCGGAGTGCCTGTGTGGCGGCGATGGCGACGTTGTTGAAGATGCACAAGCCCATGCCGCGTCCAGTCTCGGCGTGGTGGCCAGGTGGGCGAACCAGGGCGAAGGCCGATGGCTCGCCATCGATGACGGCCTCGACGGCGGCAATCGACATGCCGGCGGCGGCGAGTGCGGCGTCGACGCTCTTCGGGCTGAGGACGGTATCCGGATCGAGTTGTCCGTGCTCGCCGCGCAACTCGAAGACGGCGTCGATGTACGCCGGAGTGTGGATCGTTTCCAGGGCTTGGTTCGAGGCCGGCGGCGCGGTGTGGAGGTCGGCGTCGGGCAGAGAATCCCGGAGATGATCGCCGATGGCCGTCATTCGAGCCGGGCGTTCGGGGTGGCCGTGGCCGGTGTCGTGCTCGATGGTCAGCGGGTCGAACAACAGGCGAGGACGTCGTGAAGTCATGGCAGTAGCCGGTACAAGTCGGTACAACGGAGATTACATGGAGATGAGCGACAGCGTTCGCGGATTCTCAGAAGTTCGGAGCGCCGGTGCGAAAGTCCAGTCAACGGGCTTCAAATGATCCAGCGAATCAAAAAGGCGATGGAGCCCCCCAGGCGAAACTGGCGAGGGTACCGAAGATCACGTACTCCGTGCGGGCCCGGGGGCCGAATGGTGAGCTGGTCGCCCAGGCACCGATCGACGGACCAGCCGACAAACCAGTCGCCGGCAAAGACGACGATACATCCGCCGACGATGACAATGGCGACCAGGGCAATCAATGCGATAACTTCAGGTGTCATGACGTCCGAGAAGTTCCATCAGTTGTTGGAAGCGATCGAGGGTGTCCTTTATTCGCGGCCACCGGGCCCGGCTCAGGTGTTTGCCGACGGCCTGCCGTGAAATCGGTTCCGGTGTCCAATCCTCGGCAATCGAAGTAGCCGTCGGATAGGTCCCGTCGTCGACGCCACAGAGCATGGATGCCACGGCGCGGGACTGGGCGGCGGTCAGATCGTCGAGCAGAAGGTCGACCAGATCGGCGATGGACGCCGCGGATAGCGCGCAGGGTTCCGAGCTTGTCGAGGGTACGACGAGATCGAAGTTTCGGTCGCCGCGCTCCAGTTTCTTGAGTCCCCGTCCGGCGCGCCGAAGGGCCGCTCCGTCGCTTCGGTGCAGGTCGCCGTC
>CAYUPT010000908.1:0-1524 GCA_964446725.1 uncultured Bradymonadales bacterium
GAAGCAGAACTTTCTTGCCCTCCAGGCCCACCTTTTCGAGATTGCAGATGACGGCGCCGTCGTAGTCGGTCTCAAAGAGCCCCGATTCGAGGCCCTCGTCGACGATCTCGCGGCCCTTCTGGTAGGTGTCGGATTCGAAATAGACGCGGTCGAATTCGACGTCCAGACTGTCGTAGGTCTCGTCGAATCCCTCGATGACCCAGCGGTTCATTCGATTCCACAATTCGACGACCTCGTCGTCGCCGTCTTCCCAGCGGTTGAGCATCTGACGGGCCTGGCGGCCCAAGTCGCTCTCGTCGTTGAAATAGTCGTTTTCGTAGTCCGCGAAAAAGGCCTCCCGAAGTGCCGATTCGTCGTCTCCAAACTCGTCGCGGGCATCGGCGGAGTCCGGGCTGTCGAGCCAGTTCTGGAACGTTGTGGTGGCGGCGTCGGTCTCTTGCCATTCGTCGTATTCGGCACCGAATTTTTGATTGAACAAGACGTAGTAGTCGCCAACGAAATGATCGCCTTTTTTGCCTGTGGACTCCGGGGTTTCGCCGTCGCCGAATAATTCATAGGCGAGCATCGACTTGCAGATGTGGATGCCGCGGTCATTGATCAGGTTGACCCGGGTCACCGTGTTGCCCGCGAAGTCGAGGACGCCGGAGACGGTATCGCCCAGAAGATTGTTGCGCACATGACCCAGATGCTGGGGTTTGTTGGTGTTGGGCGCCGAGAATTCGACCATCCAATGGGTGCCGCTGATCGATTCGGGAAGGGCGTCATCGTCGCTGTCGACGGTCATCTGTGCCGACCCGTGGCCGAAGCGGTCGCCCTGCTGCAGTGCCTGACCGACGACGATCGAAGACAGCCGTGCCTTGTCAAAGCTCAGATTGACGTAGGGCCCGGCCGTCGACACATCGGCGATCAAGTCGTCATCGGCTACGAGATCGTGCAACCGGTCTGCGACGTCTTCAGCGATCTCCTGTGGAGAGGTCTTTAAGACCGGAGCCAGAGCAAAACACGGAAAGCCCCGATCTCCCATCTCCGGCTGTGGCGGGGCGGCCAGCGCAATGTCGCGGGCGACGTCACCGTCGACACCGACGGCTTCGATGGCGTCGTTCTTGCTCTGTTCGAGATAGCGTTCGATGTCCTGGATGCGCATGAGACCTCCGGCGCCACCGGGTCGCACGGACCGAGCGGGCGCGTCGTCCTGAGAGTAGCGGGTGGTTTCTTCTGGGCGTAGTTGGTGCCGGTATAGAATTCTTTTCCGGCGCAGCGCAGCGACGATAGTCAAGGTGGTGCGAGATTGGCAAGAGACCTCGCCAGCCGTACAAGCTGATGGCGTGGATAGCTCTCGCTGGAGACGGAGCCGTCCCCGGCGTCGCACAAGCTAGCTAATACCACCGACGCCTCCTAAACGTCTGCTCCCCGGTGGGGGATCTGCCGAAGCGCAGCGGAGGCTGAGGGGGCACCGGTGCGCCTCGTATTGGCGTCGCAGGAGGGTAGGACGTCAGGAGGCGTATTGCTCCATCAGCGCCCGGT
>CAYUPT010000909.1:0-1523 GCA_964446725.1 uncultured Bradymonadales bacterium
CATCGTCGAGGATCAGCGTCGGGCCCTGGTCGCCGGGCCAGTCCATGGCCTGAAAGATGCACCACCAGTACTCCTCGAGGGTCTCGCCTTTCCAGGCGTAGACGGGAATGCCCTGAGGGTCGTCGACGGTGCCGTCGGGACCGACGGCGACGGCCGCGGCGGCGTGGTCCTGGGTGGAGTAGATGTTGCAGGAGGCCCAGCGGACATCGGCGCCCAGCGCCGTCAGAGTCTCGATGAGCACGGCGGTCTGTACGGTCATGTGCAGCGAGCCGGAGATGCGCGCACCCTCGAGGGGCTGGTCGTCGGCGTATTGTTCGCGCAGCGCCATCAGCCCCGGCATCTCTTCCTGGGCCAATTTGATCTCTTTGCGACCGAAGGCGACGGTCTCCTCTGAGAGGTCGGCCACTTTAAACGGCAGATCAGTAAAGAGCGGCTCTCCAGTGGACATAAAGCGGGGGGCGACTTCGACAGGGGATGTGCTCATGGTCGGAAAACTCCGATAATAAGGAATGGAAACGCAGATTAGCCCGGATTTTGACAACTTCTACGGTGCGCAGCTATGGCTCACCGGTGTCGAGACTTCGCTTTGGTATCGCCCTGTTGCGACGATATTCCGTTTTGGTATTGGATTCTCGACGCGCAATGGGCCCCGGGACGAAATCATCGTATTCAAGATCCGGGTCAGGGATCGGTTCGTCATACTAACGGTTGACCAAATTCGGATATTCCTGTCAAGTCTTTTAACGCCTTGAACCGAAGTCGACGGTAGCAGGCTGCAATGTCGAGATTGGGCTGGGGAAGGCGCGGCGACGAGGCGATGCCGGAGGCATCGTCGAGCGAGCCGCAACGCAGAGCCAGCGCGGTCTCGACGCGCCAGATGCACCGTCTACGAGTGCTCAAGGCGTAGTATGCTCTTCGGGAGTGTTCGACCCATGTGATGCGTTATGATTGAGCGACGGTTTCCAGCGCCTGTGGCGATACCCAAAAGATCGACCACCCAGCCGAGCTCTTAGCACCACCGACGAGGTAGATATGAAGATCCAGAAACGGGGATATAATTCGGGAGCAGCGACCGGTAAGGCCCTGGTGCTGATGGTGCTGGGGGCGATGGTTGGCCTGTACTATCTGGCATCGCCCTATATTGCGATTCACCGGGCGGGTATCGCCATTGACGAGGGCAATAGCGAGTATCTTTGCGATCACATCGATTTCGAGCAGGTGCAGGCGAATCTCGAAGATCGAACACCAAAGGTGGGTCAGCCGATACTGAGCAGTATGCTGGAGTCCGGGCTCAACTGCGACACATTGGACAACGCGCTGTCTGTCACGCAGCGCTTCGGAGGCGGTCCGGAGACGGTGACAGGAGGAGAGGTGGTCGGCGAGATACTGGATCGGGAGAGCACCCGCTTTGAGTCGCCGGTAACGTTTTCGGTGCGCCTCAGTTCAGAAGAGGCCCAGCGGGAGGTGCGGGCCGTCATGACCCGGACCCCGCTGAGCTGGAAGGTCACGGATGTGAGAAGCGG
>CAYUPT010000910.1:0-1515 GCA_964446725.1 uncultured Bradymonadales bacterium
GTCGCGAATTCGAACCATGCTATGCAAAAATTCCACAGTCGAGTTCCTCTCGGAGATTATCAATCAGACGAGCAGAAAAGGCACATTCCGGTAACGAATGTAACCCAGATTTTTCATCAACGCTACGAATCGCAGTGTAACGCCCCAAATTGAATTTCGAAAGATGAACGGAGAGAACTTCGACGGTGCAGACACCGTTTGCGAAGCTCAAACCCGGAACATCTGGGTTCGAATCGGCTCATCTGGTGCGGATACCGAGCAGTGAGCCAGAACGGCGTTGCCCTCCGCGACGTTGTATCCGACGGCAAAGCCGCCGGGCTTGGTGTGGCGGGTCGGGCCCGCCACCACTGATAAAATTGGGGAGAACGCGTTTGTAGCTCACAAGGCATATTCCCCGATAGCACAAGGCATATCGGGGCCTTTTGAGCCGAAGGCGAAACTTAGCTCACAAGGCGTATTCCCCGACAGCACAAGGTAAATCGGGGCCTTGAGCACCGTCGGTTTGTCGATTTCCCCGATAGCGCACGGTATATCGGGGCCTTTGGGAGCGGCGGTCGATGCGACCCCACCCGACTTTATGTCGGTGGTGAACAAGCCTTGTCAGCGAGGAGCCTGTTGCACATAAGCTCCACATCGTCTCGCCGGCCGATTTTGCGCCATAAATCGCTCGTATTCCTCCGAATAGCGCTGCTATTTCGTCGTCATACGAACGAATCTGGCATCAAAATCTTCTCGGCGAGGACTCGGTCCGCTATACGCAACAGGCTCCTAGCCGGACCGATGCCCCTCGGACCCGAAACAATCAATCCCGCCGGCGTCAGCAAACCGTCGTCGATCAGCGCCCGACCGACTCTTTGAGCGGCGCCGCCTTGTCGACTTTCTCCCAGCTAAACTGGGGCCGACCGAAGTGGCCGTAGGTCGAGGTGTCGCGATAGATCGGTCGCAGAAGGTCGAGGGATTCGATAAGCCCCGCCGGTTTGAGACGGAAATGCTCGCGAACGGCGCTTTCGATTTCGGCTTCATCGACGGTGCCGGTCCCGAAGGTATCGACCATGACACTCACCGGTTCGGCGACGCCGATGGCGTAGGAAAACTGAACCTCGCAGCGATCGGCGAGACCGGCGGCGACCACATTTTTGGCGACGTGGCGCGCCATATAGGTCGCCGAGCGATCGACCTTGCTGGGGTCTTTGCCGCTGAAGGCACCGCCGCCGTGACGGCCCATGCCGCCGTAGGTATCGACGATGATTTTGCGACCGGTCAGCCCGGCGTCGCCGACGGGTCCACCGGTGACGAAGCGACCGGTGGGATTGATGTGAAACTTGGTGTCGTCGTGGAGCAGGTCTTCGGGAATCACATCCTCGATGATCGTCTCCCGGACGGCCTCTCGGACCTGGTCGATGGTCACGTCGGCGGCGTGCTGCGTCGACAGCACCACGGCGTCGACGGCCACCGGCGTGTAGCCGTCGTAGCGCACCGAGACCTGGCTTTTGGCATCGGGCCCCAGAAAGTCGA
>CAYUPT010000911.1:0-1515 GCA_964446725.1 uncultured Bradymonadales bacterium
GCTTCGAATACGAAGTACAGCGCGGAGGGGAGACGTATCGACTGCTCGTCTGGCATACCCACGATTCGGAGCGCGCCTGGGTATTTACGGCCTTTTTCCGGGAGGAGCGCCGCAGCGGGTACCTGCAGACCTTTGAAGATATGCTCGACGCGATGCAGTGGTAACTCCGTCAGCAATCACTGTATTACTCGGAGATCGAGGCGACGGCATTGCGGTCGAGCCAACCGGAGATCGAACAGGGCAATTCGACGCGAACCCAGTCACTGCGGTCGTCGGCAATCTGTACCATGGCGCCGGCGGGCAGCGCGGAGTCTCGGGCTGTAGATGCGGATTCCGAGGGCGCCTCGCGCAATAACTGATCGCCTTCGATGACCACTCCCAAGTTCGGGTCGTCGTAAAAACTCCCGATCTGATGCCAGGCCCCGACGGCGACTCCGGCGACGATTACACCGACGCCGACGACGGCCAGAAATCCAGTGCGCGAAAGGGGGCGTCCTGTGATCCGTCGAGTGAGCGCCAGCGCTACAAGCGCCCACAGTACTGCGGCGGCAATCCAGGGAGCGGTGGCGTGGACGTACTGCGCCCAGCGCTGTTGTGGCCCAAATGCGGCGACGGAGCCGTGGTCGGTGGCAATCGTCGCCGTTACTTCCGCCAGATTGTGGCGAAGTTCCTCGCTGTCGCCTCCGGCGGCCGTGGCGCGTTCGAGATGAAGTCGGGCGTGGCCGACATCTCCGGCGTGCGCGAAGGCGGTGCCGGCGTTGTAGTCGAAGACCGGATCCAGGCCGTCGGCGGCCCGGTCCACCCAGTAATCGGCGACGGTCGCCCAGTCGCGGTCTTCGTCGGCCGCCATCGGCGGCTCGTCGAGATCCGTGGCTTGTACGCTGGTTACGGGGGCGGTGGCGACGACAAACGCCGCGCTGCATCCGACGGCGATCAGCATCGCCGTCGATGACATTGTCGATGAGCCGCCGTCGAGGTTCGTGACAAAGCGCCATTCCAGCAGTCGGGCAATAATATCGCGGGTCCGGGCGACCACAGATTCGGACTCCGTTTCCGGATCGGGCCGGAAGCGCCGATTGATGAGCTCATCGACCAGCGCTGTGGTGTCCTCGGCCAGTTGGGGCTCCATCTCTTCCAATTCGATGAGCGAGGCGTAGACATCGGTCTTGGTCAACGCTCCGATCTGGAGCTCCAGGCCCTCGCTGAGGATCAATTGCAGGCTCTGCAGACAGCGCGAGGCCTGTGGCTCGTCGGTATTGGCCAACAGGGTTTCGGCCTGTCGCCGAAGATGGCGGCGCCGCCACTTCGGAGATAGTCGCCGCAATATCGGTTGGAGCAGCGGCCGCTCCAGAAATAACAATATGAGCCCCACAATCGGCAGCAAGACCACCCACGCCGGCAGGGGAAATGGGCGCCGGTCTCCGCCTTCGGTCTTACCGGGTTGTTCGAGAGGCCTTAATTGGCTGCTCGTCTGCGAGTCTCCGCGCTGGCTGATCGGTGCAATATCGTCGATCG
>CAYUPT010000912.1:0-1508 GCA_964446725.1 uncultured Bradymonadales bacterium
CGTTCTCCACCCGGCGCCGAGGAGCCGCCGGAGTTGCCATGGGCCCCGATGTTGCCGGGGTTGGCACCGGAGCCGCCGTCACCACCGCGGCCTCCGGAACCGGGATTGGGGGCGTCGGGACACTGGGTGAAACCGCCGAATCCACCATCGGTGTCGCTGCCGTTGGTATCGCCGTCTTCGCCGCGCGTGCCCAGTGAGCCGTGGACCCCGTCGTCACCGTGGGCGCCATGTTCGCCATCGGCGCCGCGTCCGGCGATGACCGTGTTGTTGCGGAATATCAGCTCGGAGTGAATGTGGGGGATATCGCGCAAAATGACGGCCCGGGAGCTGCGGGTGCCGGTGTCGGGGGCGTCGGCAGCCACGAATCGAAATCCGTCGATCCAGCCGTCGGCACCCCAGTAATCGGGGACGACCAGCGACACTGATTCCGGTGAGTTGACGATGGTGTTGCGGGTCGGGGAGCGAAGCCAGGTATCGGCGTCGTAGCCCCCGAAGATCGAGACCCCGGCCGGCAGGTCGACGCGCTCGTGGTAGGTGCCCTCGGCGACCAGGACCTGCCAGCGCTCATCATTTTCGTCGGCGGCATTGACGGCGTGTTGGATCGTGGCAAACGGGGCGTTTTCGTCGCCGGCGGCGCCGTCGCTGCCGTCGGGAGCGACAAAGAAGGCGGCATCGCGGGTTCCGTGGATGCCATCGCAGTTTTTGTCGATGTACTGGTCGTCGGGGACGTCGATATCGAGCGGGTCTTCGAGGCACCCGGCCTCACAACCGGTGGCGATGTCGCCGTCCTCGTTGGAGAACCCGGCATTGCAGATCAGGATCTGGCAGGTGCCATCGACACATTGGCCGGTGGCGTTGGGTGGGGCGCACTCCGAACCGCAGGCCCCGCAGTGCTCGACGCGGGTCTCCAGGTTGGTTTCACAGCCCGTCGACGGATTGTCGTCGCAGCTGTCGAATCCGGCGTCGCAACTGTCGATGACACAGGCGCCGCTGCTGCATCCGACGGTGGCATTGGTGGCGAAGCACTGGCGATTGCAGGCCCCGCAATTTTCGGTGTCGGTCTCGAGATCGACGCCCGGACAGTCGCTGCAGGAATTGACCTGCGGGACGCACTGGTCGGCGCCGTCGCGTGCTTCGCAATTGTAGCCGTCGGGACAGAGTCCGTCGTCGGTGCAGTCGCGGCCGCAATGGTTGCCGTCGTCCAGTTCCAGGCACATGGCACCACTGGTCGGACAGCTTGCGTCGGCGCCACAGGGAGCACAGAGGTCGTTGGCCCTTGGAAAGCAGTAGCGGTCATTGCCGCTGTCGGTGAGATACTCACAACTCCACCCGGGCTCTGCATTGCAGTGGCCGTCGCCGCCGCAGATGACCGAACATCGGCCACCGTCGTCGGTGGCGACACAGCGACCACTGGCGCAGTCGCCGTGGCGGTCGCAGGCCTCCAGATAGGCGCCGTCACCTCGGAGTTCATTGTCGTCGTGTTGGCAGGTGCCATCGACACAAATTCC
>CAYUPT010000913.1:0-1507 GCA_964446725.1 uncultured Bradymonadales bacterium
AGCGCGGATGGCGTGGATGAGCCGAACGGTCGTCGGGTTCCAGTACAAAATGGCCGGATCGGCACCAAGCGCTGTGGCGTGCATTCGAAAGCAGCTTCGCTCGGCGATTTTGCCGAGGCGAGCAAAGTCGCGGCCTTCGATGGCGTCTCGGGCCTGTGCGATGTCGTCGGCGACGGTGGAGCGCCAGGGCTCGAAGAGCGGCGACGTCTCCTGGGTGCGGAGCATCCCCTCGGTGGAGCCGATATCTTTTTTGCCGGCGTCGGTGACGGCGACGAGACAGCACAGATTCCAGTGGTCGGCGTCGGCAACCGGGGTGGCGTGGGCGTCGGAACCGTCGGCTGCCGAGCCCGGTTGCATCTCCACAAACCCGCCGTGGATGCTGCGGGCTGCGGAGCCCGACCCGCGCCGGGCCAAAACCGACAGTTGCTTGTCGGACCACTGCAGTCCTGCGGCATCGGCGGCGGCCACCGCCAAGGCCGCAAAGCCGGAGGCCGACGAGGCGAGTCCGGCGGCGGTGGGAAAATCGTTGCCGCTTTTAACACGGGCACAGACGTCGAATTCGGCGGCGTCGCGCACCAGTTCGAGAAATTGGACAATGCGCCGGCGGGGGCGTCCCTCGTCGAGGTGTTGGCCGTCCAGGGTGACCCGGTCGTCGTCGAGTTCGGCGTCGAATTCGACGGTGGTCGTCGTCGACAGCCCCTCCAGCGTCACCGACAGGCTGCCGGCGGCCGGGATATTGAGTTCACGGTCCCGTTTTCCCCAGTATTTGACGAGCGCAATATTCGGATGGGCGACGGCGGTGGCGTTCATCAGAGCAATCCCGCGGCGTTATTTGGGTCGGCAATATGGACCGACGAAGTGTAGGAAAATGTGGGCGGAAATAAAATAACGCCCAGAGGATCCGACAGCCGGTATTATCGGGCGGGAAGCTGGAAGCGATAGACATCGCCGCAGTCGCCGAGTGCGTCTTGAACGGTGTCGATGCTATCGGCGGGGGGCAGGGCGACGACACATCCTCCGCCGCCGGCGCCGGTCAGTTTGGCGCCGTATGCGCCGGCGTCGCGGGCGGCGTGGCAGGCCGTCTCAAGGGCATCCGTCGAGACGCCGATAGCATTGAGGAGCCCCTGATTGACGTTCATCAATTCTCCGACGGTGGCCCAATCGCCGGCGCTCAGTGCCCGGGCGCCGCGTTCGGCGACGGCGGCAAAGTTGTCGAGCAGCTCTTCGATCAATTCGGGATGTCGGTCGCGGAGTTGGCGCACCGATTCCACCATGGCGGCCGTGGAGCTCGACGGTGCGACTTTGGCAACCAGCCAGGTATGCGCCGGTACATCGAGGGCGTTGAATGGGGGGCCTTCGTTGGATTTGTCGAAGGTAAAGAATCCCTCACCGATGGCTGCGCGCTGATCGATACCGGACGGCGTGCCGTGAAAGACGGCTTCCGAGGCGGCGACGGCGTCGTCGACGGCGTCCCGGCGGCGCGTCCCGTCGAGTCCGCGCAGATCGG
>CAYUPT010000914.1:0-1501 GCA_964446725.1 uncultured Bradymonadales bacterium
TTCGGAGAGTACACGAGGGTGTTGGAGCCGATGACATCCCCAGGGCGGACGAGGAGCGAAGCGACGGAGTCCGGCTGTCATCGAGTGGTTTTGATGGCGTGTGTTCGCGATGTCAGCCCCGGTGTCTCACTGGCGTTCGTCTTCCAGTAGAGCTCCAGGCTCGCTGCTGGCCCCCAGCCGTCGCTGAGTGCGGCGATTGCCGGAAATCGCAGTGCATCAGTGGCACGAAAAAGTCTCCTCACCCCCGGCGGAGGGGCATCGGTGAACCCGTGACCGTCAACACCGGACGTCATTGCCGACCGGCGATGGCGTGACTGCAGAGGCACGTGTCAGGTGGCGTGTTGTGGGAAAAGCGGCGCGGGTGGGCCGACCCCATCGACTGCTGGCATCCTGGGGATAGAAGGTTACGCCGGCCCGAAGGCCTCTTCGAGGTGGTCGGCGATATCGACCAGGGTCTCGATGGCCTCGATCAGATCGTCAGTACTTCGGGGGGCGCCGGTCCATTCGGCATTGATGGCTCCGTTGGCGACGTGGAGAAGCTCGAATCTACTCGCTGCTTTAAGGAGTCGGTCGCAAAGGTCGGGACCGTCGACTTGGTCGACCTCCGATTCGCTGACGGCACCGTACACCCGGATATCGCCTCGCTCGCCGAGGGGAACCCCTTCGGATTCCCGGAAGTAGACGGTGTCGCGCAATGCCAGCTCCACGGCGGCGAGGCGCTCCGCCAACTGAGCCTCGAAGACGGTCCGAACGATCTCCTTTCCGTCGGCGTAATTCTGTTCGGAGGTAAGACGGATATCTAGCTTCCGGCCGTCGATTGCGCCGCCGATGGTCGGAACGGCGTTTTGCTCATCGATACCGGTGAGGAGGTCGAAGGCGTCGGCGGCCTCGGCCCAGACGTCGCGGGCCCGGCGAGCCAGCAGGTTGTCGAACCACCGCATTGCTCCGACGCCCGAGATGACCACCACGGCGGCGACGGCGAAGACGAGAGCGGGAGGGATGTCCCGGGAGACGGCAGCGGCGGAACCGAAGACCAGCAGAGCCATGCCGGCAGCGGCGACGAACACCACGATCGCGCGGTAGCGATTGGCGTCGCGGGCGCCGGCGCGAAATCGGTCCGGATCGAGTCGGGAGGAGCCAGATGCCATGGCGGTTTCCGTCGTGCAACGGAGTGTGACAGCGAGTGGGGGGCGACGATTATACCGGTTATTTCGTCCATGGCGAGGCGTCTGGATGTCGCGGCACACCGGATCCGCGATGTCAGCCCCGGTGTCTAACTGGCGTTCATCCCGGGGCCAGGGCACCCCGGGGGTACTTGTTCGCTTTTCTCCCGGCGGATGACATCGGCTCCAATCGGTCAGGGAGGTCTGTCGGGGCGTCGTGCAAGAAGTAGCATCGGCCCCGGTCGCCGGTTGGCGCGGGGCCGATGGTCGAAACCACAGTTGTCACTGCGGTCACTGCGGCATTATCGGGTTAGAAACAACTGAGGTCGGAGCCAAAG
>CAYUPT010000915.1:0-1500 GCA_964446725.1 uncultured Bradymonadales bacterium
TGCTCGGTCCGCTTTTTTTGACCGCTTCTAACAGGGCGATGTCGACCCCATCCGACTTTATGTCGGTGGTGAAGGAGCCTTGTGAGCTAGTTGCTCGGTCCGCTTTTTTTGACCGCTTCTAACAGGGCGATGTCGACCCCATCCGACTTTATGTCGGTGGTGAAGGAGCCTTGTGAGCTAGTGCTGACCGCCGGAAGTACATGGGTGGTCCCGGCGAGGCGTGGGCGACGAGGGCAAGGCGCGGCGACGAGGCGAGGCCCTAGCATCGTCGAGAAGCCGCAACACCGCCATCGTCATTCAGCACCGCCTTAAGCCCCGGCGTAGTTTCGAAGGGCAGCACTAGGACGGAGTTGTCCCTACAATGTTGTATCCGGCGGCGAGGCCGCCGGAAGATTGTGGCGGGGCAAGCCCGCCACCGAATTGTTGTGGGGGCGATCGGTTGTTAGCTCACAAGGCATATTCCCCGATAGCGCAAGGCATATCGGGGCCTTGCGGACTGTCGGTTGCCGATTCCCCCGATACATAAGACATATCAGGGCCTTCGAGAGCGGCAGTTGGTGCGCCCCCATCCGACTTTATGTCAATGGTGAAGGAGCCTTGTGAACTAAAAAGGCGTTCGAGTTCGTCGATCACGTTGGAACTTCGAGATCGTCAGCCCGACACTATCATACGCTCCAGCGTCTCGCCGATGCCTCCGGCAGCATCTGCGGTCCACTTCCTTGCCCTTACGCATCTGCTCTGTACGAGCCACTGGTGTGGGAAATGACCAAGTAGTGCTAAGGAGCTATCAAAAAAGTAAGAATTCGTCGCATCCGCCAGGACCGACCCCATTTCACCTCTTGTAGGACGGCCCCGGCATGCCACCATGCGATTTTACTCGGTCAACAACTCGCGCTGATAGGCCTGATTGACCACATTTTCCAGATGTTCATCGAAAAACTCGTGCATCTGTTGTTCGTCGTTCAGAATCTCGCGACACGTATTGGCGGTCTCCTCTTCGCCCAGCCGTTCGGCCAGGGTGATAATGGCGCGATACGTCGAAATTTCGAGTTGCTCACTCATCGACCCCATGATGGCGTCTCGAACCACCGGATTGCCGAACGTGCCCAGCATCTTCGACTGAACTTCACCGAAGAGTTTGGACACCCCGGCTCGGACTGTCGACACATCTCCGTCGAGTCCCGTGATGCATTCCTTGACCATATTGGCGTGGCGCTGACTGGCCTCGCGGTGGCCCTGTAGCGCAGAGCGAATTTCGGGAAACGAGGAGGCCCGTTCGGCCTGGTTTCCCAGCACATTGACCAGGCTATTTTCCAACGAATAGGCCGTTTTGAGCCAACCGATGAGAACGTCGTGATTGTTGTCTTGTGCCATGGCTACTCCTGGCGCAGAGGTGTCTATTCACACCTCGAAAGCGGTGATTGATCGACGTCGGTCCCCCGGGCCAGTTGTCGTTGTCTGTCGATAAGTTTTGCGCCAAATCGAGGCGGTCAACCAATT